>NZ_BDUF01000028.1 GCF_002335525.1 Effusibacillus lacus | reverse complement strand
TCAGAGGCGTTGCCTCTAACATGTCGTATATTTCAAAAATAGCTTACATGGGGTCCCCATTTTCTCACAAGGTGGGGACTATTTTACGCTTACGGTGATAATATCACAGAACAACTACATTTATATAGTTTAATTGTAAATATTTTCTATTAATATGATAATAGGAGAGTACCTTATTATGCTCGTCGATACTCCTTGGGGGATGGGAAGCGAAAGCATGTCTCAACCAGACTGGATCTTTCGTGATCAACGAAACCACGTTTACGGTCACGGCCAATCACTCGTTGCATGATATTGTGGGTATGATCAACGGAAGCAACATTGGTGTTGCTGCGTCTATTGTTTTAAACGGCTCCTCTTATCAGTTCCAATTGACATCCGGACTTCAGGAACAGCCGGGGTATTTACAGTCCGGGATCTGACGAACAACGCCAACAACTTCTTCTCTTCCAATACGGGAGTGGCACGGAGACTCTTATTTCCAATAAATACGAACTGAAGCCGGTTGGTGGAAGTGTCCCAATTGGCCCAGGAGTTGCAGGTCGGATCCTCCATCTAGTCCAGTATAACAACCGCGTTGGATCAAAGCGGAACTTTCTTAAATTAACGGCAAGAATTTCACGGTTGACGACAATCATACTCTGCAAGATATTGCCAATATGATTAACGGGGGTAACGCGGGTGTCACAGCTTCCGTTGTGCAAAATGGGGCCGGGTTCCAATTGCAATTGGTCTCAAATACTACAGGTGCAGCCGGTGCTTTCACGGTACAAGATGTCAGTCAGAACGGGAAAACTCTTCTGTCTACCAACACGAACATGGTTCAGCCGATCACCGCTCACTTCAACATGAAATGGAGCGTCGACGTTAAGGTTGATAAACGGCAACCACTCACCAGATCCGAACCTGGTGGCTCCGGGGTGCCAATAACGATTTGAACTGGGGTGGCGACTAAATGTTGAACGGAAAGCAACTGTCGCTTTCCGAAACGGACTCACTTATGATGTGAAAGACAAGATTAATGCCGGCAACTAAGGGGTAACTGCGTCTGTTCAGCCTTATTTCTGGGGGAGCCAGCTGGTATTGACATCCAACACTTCCGGTGCTGGGGCAAGATCGACCTGGATCCGGATCTCATTAGCAATTTCATGGAGGGACTGCAGCCAGGGATGCTGTTTACCATGTTACTGAGGGCGGCAAAACGACCATCTACTACAGTGGAACAAATGATGTTCTGTTAACAGACTCCAAAGGCAAGAAACTTGCAGATGTCAAGTTGGTCGGGACAGGTACAAGCACAGTCAAGCATGACAAAACCAGTGATGCCGTCATGCAGAATCTTGGAATTCTGAACAATGGCGGCCGGTATGTAAAAGTACTCCAAGCAACACAAGACGCCAGATATACTGTTGATGGGGCTGCCTTCACCAGCGGGTCCAACACGGTAACGCTAACGGAAAATGGTGAAAACCATGCGACCGTAACTTTGACGGCAACAGGAACCCGTGTCGTGTCCAATTCGACTACATAAGCGGTTTTGCAAAACCTTGGGGCTATTGACGGCTCGGGGCAATTTGCAAAGCTTGTGAAGGCGGCGAAAGACGCCAAGTACACGGTCGATGGCGTTTCCGTAACCAGCAGCACCAATCAGGTAACATTGGCGGAAGGCGGTACCGATCATGCCACAATCACTCTTACCGGAACAGGAACGACTATGGTGTCGAATCGGGCCATTAAGTCTGTCATGCAAAATCTCCGAGTGCTGACCAGTTCTGGTGATTATAGGAATGTGTTGAAACAGGTACAGGATGCCCGGTATAAGGTTGACGGAACGAATCACACCAGCGGCGGGAATTAAGTAACGTTGAAAGATGTCAACGGGATGAATCTGGCAACCATCAATCTGGTTGGGAGCGGGATCACAACGATATCCAACACAGCGACCAACTCGGTCATTTAAAATATTGGCGTGTTGACAGATAACGGTAGCATTAATCATGTAAAAGTGACTCTTACAAGTCTGGGGACCTCAATAGTTTCCAACAAATTAACAAACGCAGTTCTGCAAAACATCGGAGTTCTTGCAGCTTCCGGGCAGTTTGCCCACCTGATTCAAACGGCACAGACGCTCAGTATTCTGTGGATGGGAGCAATTTCAACGGTTCATCCAACAATGTAACCCTTAAGGATTCCAACGGAAACAATTTAGCAACCGTGACGCTGAAGGGGATGGGAACCGCCTTGGCGTCCAATAAAGTTTCCCGTGGGCCTTTGAAAGAACTGGAGGTCGTAAACGACTCGGGCCAATTTTCCAATGTGGTCAAAGCAGCCCAAGATGCCAAATATTTGGTTGATGGCATCGATTTCATGAACTCCGCCAACTGGTGACTTTGAAAGATCAGAATGGCGTCTTGATGGCCGACATTGAACTTGTAGGACTAGGAACCAATATTGTGTCCAATCGAATTAACCTCCGCCATTTTGCAAGAATTGGGCATACTCAACAGTTCAGGTCAGTTTGCCAAGCTGCTGCAATCGGCTCAGGATGCACTTTACATGATTGATGGACAGGCTCATTCGAATTCTGCAAACATCGTAACCTTGTTGTCTCAAAACGGAACGTCCCAGGCAAGAGTGGAGTTGCTTGAAATTGGACTGGCAGTGGTATCCAATACGATTGAGGAGACAGAAGAGACTGAATTGTCGTTGCATGCCGAGTTGGTCTTTCAAGCGGGTGGCAGTTCAACTTGCAGTTATAAGATATTGCCCTATCCAACGTAAGTGTGAAAGCTTTGGGAATTGAGGACCTGCAGATAACGGACGCCAATACGCTGTCCCTGATCGATCAGGGGATCGAAAAGGTTTCCGCAGAGAGGTCCAAATACGTGGCATCCCAAATACACTAGAGCACCGGTATGCAAGCCTCACCAACGAAATCTACAATGCGACGGAAAGGAGGTCACGGATTGAGAGTGCCGATATGGCGAAGGAAATGATCGGGTTTATCAAGACGAAGCTGCTTCTTGCCACTCTGACGGAAGTGGTTTCGAAAAACCTGGAATTTGACCGGGGGCGTATTCTGCAGCTTCTTCAAACTCCCTCGCAGGCCAGACGGGAAGCAACAAAACAATCGAAGAACCTAAGAAACACAATTTCCTGAAAGCTCCCCATCTGTTCCTACAAGTTCCGGAACACCAGTTGAGAGTGTAATTTTTTGTAACTATATTATCCCTTGCATCTTTATCCGCTCCCATGTATATTAATTTCTGTATACAAATTCACTAATTTTGCTAGATAATAAAAGAGTGAATTTTTGCAACAAACGAAGGGGGAATGTCATTTATGAAAAAGAAAGGTTTACTGACTTTGGCCGCGACGCTTTTGCTTGGTACAGCATTAGCAGGCTGCGGCGCCAGCAAGACTCCGGCTCCTGCACCGGCTCCGTCCCAGGGTGGCGGCACTTCCACCCCGGCTCCGCAAGTGAAGGAATACATTGTAGGAACGGACGCAGCTTATGCTCCGTTTGAGTCGGAAAACGACAAAAAGGAAATCGTGGGTTTCGATATCGAACTGCTCACTGCTGTAGCTGAAAAAGGCGGTTTCAAGGTGAAGTTTGTCAACACTCCGTGGGAAGGGATCTTCACCTCTCTCAAGAACGGAGACCGTGACATCCTGATCTCCGCGATCACCATCACCGAAGAGCGTAAGAAAGAAATGGATTTCTCCGAGCCGTACTTTGAAGCGAAGCAGTTGATCGCTGTTCCGAAGGATTCCAAAATTGCGAAGTTTGAGGACCTGAAGGGCAAGAAAGTCGGCGTGCAGACCGGTACCACCGGGGATGATGTGGTATCCAAACTGCTCGGCAAAGACAGCAAGGACATCAAGCGTTTCGAAAGCACTCCGCTGGCGCTGAAAGAAATGGTGAACGGCGGCGTGGAAGCAGTTGTGGCTGACAACGGGGTTGTTATCAACTACGTGAAGAATAACTCCGACAAAGGCTTCAAGACTGTAGAAGACGCTTCCTTTGAAAAAGAGTTCTACGGCATTGCCGTTAAGAAAGGCAACAAAGAAGTACTTGACAAGATCAACGCCGGTCTGAAGAAAGTGAAAGAAGACGGCACCTATCAAAAAATTTACGACAAGTACTTCGGCAAGTAAGAGTCGTGAAATTAAGAAAACAGGCGGTGACAACCCGCCTGTTTTTTGTGGCAATCTGGCACATGGGCAGTTTCGTGTGCTATAGTAGGTTCGTATTCATAGCTGATTTTTCTGAACAAAGGTGGGTAGGAAACAAATGAATGTTCGTTGGGATATCATCGTTGAATATATGCCCATGTATTTGGACGGGGCGAAGATGACACTCCAAGTTACCGTCATCGCCGTATTATTGGGGACCCTGCTTGGACTGTTTGCGGGGATAGGGCGCTTGGCGGAAGCCAAACACGGTTTGACGAAGTATTTGTTGATGATTTTTGTGCGCTGGCCGGCGGTTCTTTACATTACGTTCTTTCGGGGAACCCCCTTGTTCGTTCAGATCCTGATCGTCCACTTTGGGCTTATGCCGATTTTGATCCATCCTGCTGACGGATTGTTGATCTCCGGAGACCTTGCCCGGCAAATCAAACTTTCGGAAGAGGGCATCTTCTCAGGTGTGTTTATCTCCGGTGTCGTGGCGCTGACGCTTAACTCCGGTGCCTATATCGCGGAAATCTTCCGGGCGGGCATTCAATCGATCGATCGCGGGCAGACGGAAGCGGCCCGTTCCCTTGGGTTGACTTACGGGCAAACGATGCGTTATGTAATTGTTCCCCAGGCGTTTCGCCGCATGTTGCCGCCGCTAGGCAATGAAGCCATCATGCTGCTGAAAGACTCCTCGCTGGTTTCCGCCATCGGTCTGGCAGAATTGGCCTATATGGCCCGTTCTGCCTTCGGAACGACAACCCGTGTGTGGGAGCCTTACTTGACGATTTCCTTGATGTATCTGGTGATGACCCTCGGGTTGTCGATCCTTGTGGAATGGCTGGAAAGGAGGTACGGCAAGGGTGATTAAGGTTACCGATTTGCATAAGTATTTTGGCAAGAATGAAGTCCTGAAAGGCGTCACCTGTGAAATCAAGGAGCGGGAAGTGGTTTGCGTCATCGGACCCTCCGGATCCGGGAAAAGTACCTTTCTCCGCTGTTTGAACGCCCTGGAAGAGATCACTTCGGGTGACGTTATCGTAAACGGCCACAACATCACTGACCGCAAGACCAACATCAATCACGTACGGGAAGAAGTAGGGATGGTGTTCCAGCGTTTCAATCTGTTCCCCCACATGACCGTACTGCAAAATATCATGCTGGCGCCGATGAAGGTCCGCAAGGTATCTATGGAGGAAGCGGAGAAAAGGGCCCGTCAGCTATTGGCGAAGGTAGGCTTGTCGGAGAAGGCGGATGCTTACCCGAACTCTCTGTCAGGCGGTCAGCAGCAGCGTGTGGCGATTGCGCGCGCCCTGGCCATGCAGCCGAAGATCATGCTGTTTGACGAGCCTACATCCGCGCTCGACCCGGAAATGGTCGGCGAAGTGTTGGATGTCATGAAATCCCTGGCTCAAGAAGGAATGACCATGGTGGTTGTGACGCATGAGATGGGCTTTGCCCGTGAAGTGGGCGACCGGGTGTTTTTCATGGATCAGGGAATCATCATGGAAGCGGGCACGCCGCAGCAAATTTTTGCCAACCCGCAAAATGACCGTACGCGTGAGTTTCTCAGCAAAGTCCTATAATTTCACATAAGAATTTTCGCCAAATTTTTGCCCCGGAAGATTTCCCGGGGTCTTTTTCTTTTTCTGTTAGGCTAAACTGAAAGTGGCAAGAATATATCCGACTGTTTCAAGGGTTTGTGAAAAAGGTTAAGAACGTATGAGGGAATTATGAAATTTCGGGAACGGGGGAGGTTTTTTCGCATTGCAATCGAATAAGTATTATACAGAAAGGGAAGGAGGAGTACCTCATGAAAATCCAATTGCGTGGGGATCATCTCAACATCACCGAAGCTTTGCGCGACTATGTGGACAAAAAGATTGGACGACTGGTTAAGTACTTCGATACACCTCCCGTACAAAGCGTGCAAGTGACCCTGTCAGTTGTGCGTGATTCGCATAATGTGGAAGTGACCATGCCGATTAATGGCATTCTTATTCGGGCGGAGGAGCGTTCCTCCGACATGTACGCTTCCATCGACCTGGTTGCCGAGAAGCTTGAACGGCAAATCCGCAAGCATAAAACCAAGTTAAACCGCCGTTTCCGTGAAGAAGGAATCCGCACCCTGTTCGTTGAGAACGGAGCGCCTGCCCCCGTGGCTGTAGAAGAGGCGGAAGAAGGCCGGATTGTGAGGGTGAAGAAGTTTGCCTTCAAACCGATGACTCCGGAGGAAGCCGTGATGCAGATGGATCTTCTGGGCCATGACTTCTATGTATTCGCCAATGCGGAAACCGAAGAAGTGAACGTGGTCTACAAACGGCATGACGGAAACTACGGGTTGATTGAACCTGAGTTCTAAAACCACCCCACAAAGTGACGCTAAGCGTTGTAGAAACACCGAGTACTTTGCGGGGGCCCCGGAAAAAGAAATATGAAGTCTAGGGTCGGCCTGAGGGTCGGCCCTTTGTGATTTCTTCGGGTTTTTTGGTGACACCAGCCCAAACGGAAGTGCATAGGATGAAGCAGGAGGTGACCGCCATGGGGTTTCTGGCCGGATTGGCCCAGGTTGTAGTTTTTCTTCTGCTGCTTAAAGTTTCCCACATTCTCTATTGGAATGTCCGCAAGTCGTATCACATTCATCCTTGGCTATTGGAACTGATTGTGGCTGTTGTGCTGGTGACGATGTTTCACTTCTACTCCGGCGTCTGGGGATTGGTGATCGCAACGGCAATTGTCCTCGGTCTGATCCGCGGAGATCAGGAGTCAAAATCTGCCCCAACCCGGCAGCTTCAGTAAAACAGGGCAACCAGGCATTAAGGTGGCGAATCCCGTCGCCTTTTTTTTCTTTTTGAAACTTGACAAAACGATGGTATACTAGAAGGCGTACTATAAGCAATGAACAAGCAAAACAGATTCAAATTTGGAGAGGAGTGGAACAACAGAATGTTGGGCCTCCTGAAAAAGCTCGTTGGGGATTCAAACGAACGGGAAATCAAAAGATTATATAAAGTGGTTGACGTAATCAACGGTCTGGAGCCATCGGTGGCTGCCCTGTCCGATGAACAACTTGCCGCCAAGACGGTGGAGTTCAAGGGACGTCTGGCAAATGGCGAATCGCTTGACGACCTGTTGCCGGAAGCATTCGCTGTTGTCCGGGAAGCAGGCAAGCGGGTGCTGGGCAAACGCCACTACGATGTGCAGCTGCTCGGCGGTATCGTCCTGCATCAGGGGCGGATCGCCGAGATGCGTACAGGGGAAGGGAAGACGCTGGTTGCGACATTGCCTTCCTACCTGAATGGTCTGACCGGAAATGGGGTTCACATCGTCACTGTCAACGATTACCTGGCCCGCCGTGATGCGGAGGAGATGGGGCAGGTGCACCGTTTTCTCGGCCTGACCGTGGGACTGAACATTCACGGCATGGACTCTGTCGAGAAGCAGCAGGCATATGCTTGTGACATTACTTACGGAACCAACAACGAGTTTGGTTTTGACTACCTTCGTGACAATATGACCATGTCTCTTGACCAGATGGTTCAG
Organism: Effusibacillus lacus; assembly: GCF_002335525.1. Taxonomy (NCBI): domain Bacteria; kingdom Bacillati; phylum Bacillota; class Bacilli; order Caryophanales; family Alicyclobacillaceae; genus Effusibacillus; species Effusibacillus lacus. The sequence continues at coordinate 4,887 of NZ_BDUF01000028.1, read as the reverse complement.
CGTCCGCTACATTTTGCCATCGTTGACGAAGTCGACTCCATCCTGATTGACGAAGCAAGGACCCCGCTGATCATTTCGGGACAAGCGGAAAAATCGGCCGAACTCTACGTGCGGGCCAATATTTTCGTATCCAGTCTGCGTGGGGAGTCCGACTATACCATTGACGAAAAAGCACGGTCTGTCGTGTTGACGGAGAAGGGTGCCCATAAAGCGGAACGATTTTTCGGAATCCAAAATCTGTTTGATCCGGAGAACGTCACGATTCACCATCACATCACCCAGGCTTTGAAAGCGCACCATCTGATGAAGCGGGACAAAGACTACGTGGTGAAAGACGGAGAAGTCATCATTGTGGACGAGTTCACCGGTCGTATGATGCAGGGCCGCCGTTACAGTGAAGGATTGCATCAGGCGATTGAGGCCAAAGAAGGCGTAAAGATCCAGCATGAAAGCAAGACACTGGCAACCATCACCCTGCAAAATTATTTCCGGATGTACAAGAAGCTGTCCGGTATGACCGGTACCGCCAAGACGGAAGAAGAAGAGTTTCGTTCCATCTACGGCATGGATGTGGTGGTCATCCCCACCAACCGGCCCAATCAGCGGATCGACATGCAGGACGTTGTATACAAGAATGTGCGCGGCAAGTTTAACGCCGTTGTGGAAGAGATTGTCCAGCGGCATGCAAAAGGGCAGCCTGTACTCGTCGGCACCACATCGATCGAGAAATCGGAGTACCTGTCAGATCTCTTGAAGAAACGGGGAATCCCCCATCAAGTGCTGAACGCGAAGCATCATGAGAAGGAAGCGCAAATCGTGGCGCTTGCCGGGCAGCGGGGTGCCGTAACCATTGCGACCAACATGGCGGGCCGCGGTACGGACATTATTCTCGGCGAAGGCGTAGCAGAACTTGGCGGTTTGCATATTATCGGTACAGAGCGCCATGAAAGCCGCCGGATCGACAACCAGTTGCGGGGCCGCTCCGGTCGCCAGGGGGATCCGGGTTCCTCCCAGTTTTTCCTGTCGCTTGAAGACGATCTGATGCGTCTGTTCGGCTCGGAGAACATCATGGGAGTCATGGAAAAGCTCGGTCTTGAAGAAGACCAGCCGATCGAAGCGCGCATGGTGACCCGCGCCATTGAAAGTGCGCAAAAGAAAGTGGAAGGCAACAACTTTGACATCCGGAAGCACGTCCTCAAATATGATGATGTGATGAACCAGCAACGGGAGGTCATGTACAAGCAGCGCCGCGAGATTCTCGAGCGCGATGACCTGTCCGAGACTGTCAAAGGCATGGTGGAGGATCTGGTCAAGTACACCCTTGATACGTACTGTCCCGAAGAAGCGGTTCCTGAGGATTGGGATCTCAAAGGGCTGCTGGAATATGCGCAGCATCATTACCTGTCCCCAGGGAAGACCCGTATCGAAGAACTGGAACGCCGGGCAGACCGGGAGGAACTTCTGGAGTACGTACTGGAACTGGCGATGCAGGAATATGCGGAACGTGAGCAGCAATTGGGGGCGTTCATGCGCGAATTTGAAAAAATTGTCCTGCTGCGTACAGTGGACTCCAAATGGATGGACCATATCGACGCGATGGATCAGCTCCGTCAGGGGATTCACCTGCGGGCCTACGGGCAGCGTGACCCGCTGGTGGAGTACAAGTTTGAAGGGTATCAGATGTTTGACGCAATGATTCACAGCATTCGCGAAGAAGTGGTGCTGTATGTGTTCAAAGCAAACATTCAAGTAGCGGAACATGCTCCGCAAAATGCGTAACTCCCCCCACAATGTGACTTGATTCCACGAAGCAAAGAATGGGAACCGTGGGGACCTCTGAAAAAAGAAAGTTTAGTAAGGTGGGAAGAACTTGGCAACGAAAACTCCAGGAGAATTGAAGCAGGAATTGCAAAATACGGCCAAGCGTTTGGCTGAAATCGGGAGGTCTCTTTGACCTCCCCGGTAAAAAGTCCCGAATCTCGGAGTTGGAAGAGCAGATGGCAGACCCTTTGTTCTGGGATGACCAGGATGCCGCACAAAAGGTAATCAGCGAATCCAATGCGCTGAAAACCCTTGTGGAACAGATGGAGAAACTGTCCGGCCAACAGGAAGATCTGGAAGTGATGCTCGAACTGGCCCGGGAAGAAGGGGAAGAGAGCCTCTTTGACGAGGTGGAGCAGGGGGCGGAGAAGCTGAGCAGAGAGATGTCTGATTTCGAGCTGCAGCTCCTGCTGAGTGAGCCTTATGACAAGAACAATGCGATTCTGGAAATCCACCCGGGTGCCGGAGGGACCGAGTCGCAAGATTGGGCATCGATTCTGCTGCGGATGTATACCCGCTGGGCGGAGGACAAGGGGTATAAAGTGGAAACCCTTGACTACCTCCCTGGCGAAGAGGCGGGAATCAAAAGCGTAACCCTGTTGATTAAAGGATATAACGCCTACGGCTATTTAAAAGCGGAACGAGGGGTTCACCGGCTTGTCCGGATCTCACCGTTTGACGCATCGGGACGGCGCCATACATCCTTTGCATCAGTCGATGTGATGCCCGAGATGGACGAAAATGTCGATGTTGATATTCGGGAAGTCGACCTGAAGGTGGACACGTACCGGTCCTCAGGAGCGGGCGGACAGCACGTGAATACCACCGACTCTGCCGTAAGGATTACTCACATTCCGACGGGTATCGTGGTGACTTGCCAAAGCGAACGGTCCCAGATCAAGAACCGGGCCGCAGCCATGAAGATTCTTGCTTCCAAGTTGTACGAACGGCAGTTGGAAGAACGGGAAAAGGAACTTGCGGAATTACGCGGGGAACAACGTGATATTGCATGGGGCAGCCAGATCCGATCCTATGTGTTCCATCCCTACTCCTTGGTGAAGGATCACCGGACGGGTGAAGAAGTAGGAAATGTCCATGCAGTTGTGGACGGAGCCCTTGATTCTTTCATTGACGCCTATTTGCGGCAGCAAGTCGGGAAAAAGACCGCTGGCGAAGAATAGGATTCCAAAGAATAAAGCCCCTCACCAGGGTTACCTGGTGAGGGGCCATCGATTTTTGGGGGCGGTCTTGGGTCTACAACTTAACGGATTAAGAGGTTGTTATTTTGTGATGACAAATGCCCATTTTACGAATAAAGGGTTTACATGCTCTTATAGGCCCCTCTTGGACAACCTCACAATCAGGTTGACGGGTATTAAGCACTTCCCGATCCGTTATTCAGTAAACAGACCCCGACTATTGATCAATAAGGTGCTGAGAATCCGTTATTGATTATCCGAGATGCAAGCTTTGATTAGCCGCGTGCTGCCTGGTAACGCTTGTTGACTTCGTCCCAGTTCACAACGTTCCAGAATGCATCCACATAATCGGGACGCTTGTTCTGATACTTAAGGTAATAGGCATGTTCCCATACATCGAGACCGAAAATCGGGGTATCGCCTTCCATCAGCGGGCTGTCCTGGTTGGCGGTCGAGTAAAGGGCCAATTCACCGTTCTTGTTGACGACAAGCCATGCCCATCCGCTTCCGAAACGGCCCAGTGCGGCCTTCTTGAATTCTTCCTTGAAGGCATCGAAACTGCCAAACTTGCCGTTAATGGCATCTGCCAGTGCGCCAGACGGTTGGCCGCCGCCATTGGGGCTCAGAATTTCCCAGAACAGGGAGTGATTGTGGTGGCCGCCGCCATTGTTGCGAACTGCACCGCGAATGTCTTCCGGGATGCTGTTAATGCCACGGAGCAGGTCTTCAAGGCTTTTGTCTTGCAGTTCCGGGTATTTCTCAAGTGCTGCGTTCAGGTTGTTGACGTATGTAGCATGATGTCTGCCGTGGTGAATTTCCATTGTCGCAGCATCGATGTGCGGTTCCAGTGCCGCCTTGTCATAAGGAAGTGCAGGTAATTGATGTGCCATTGAATGTCCCTCCCACAGGATTTAGATTAGAATATTTCTATGTTATTAGCCTACCGTAATTTACCTGAAAATGCAATGTAGGCACACTTACAATTATATGTTCAGTTTGGTTCATTATACAGGAATCGGGGTACCTTAGAAGAAGAAACGATTTTTTTTGCGGTGAGGTGGGGAATTTGTCTTGGTTCTCAGATCTGTCTGAACGTAAAAGGTTGGAGCAGGAGTTGTTCTCGTCCGATTGGTTTAAAGAGTTAATGGCAAACGACGAGTTCAAAGAAAAGTACCAGAAAAAATACAACGTTCGATTGCGAATGGCCGATACTAAGTATCTGAGAGAGTTGCTTGAATCTGAAGTGGTTCGCGTGGATTTTGTGAATGAGATTCTTGCCGGTGAAGAATGGGAACAAGGGCGATGAAAACCGGAGATTTCCGTACCAATCTGAAAATATTTTGTAATGATTTCTGATGAAGTTACAATTCGTCTTGATTTGTCAGGTAATATCCGTTGAGTTCTTGCTGGCGGCGTGATATTATATCACTTGTCGCCGCGAGATGGTCCGAAAAAAGGCTGCGCGGAGGATAACGAAAATCACATTCAGGGGTCACGGAAATATATCTTACGAAAAGTTTCCGCAAAACTGAAAATACCAGTTGAAATGGATGGGCCGGATGTGATAAGATAGCTTTTGTCGCCGCGAGAGAGCGACGCCAAATGAAGCGAGTTATTCGTTCTTTGCACCCAAGGGGCACAAGTAACGCTAAGGCCCTGAAGGGCCAAGTCGTTCTTTGAAAACTGAATCGTGTAGGGAGCCACGATTGATTCTTTGAATACGATGCGGCTGCCCCGCCCCTGAAGGCGAGGCGAAAGCATCGACTGATTTTGAGAGTTTGATCCTGGCTCAGGACGAACGCTGGCGGCGTGCCTAATACATGCAAGTCGCGCGGCTTGATTCAGAGCTTGCTCTGAGGATGGCAGC
>NZ_BDUF01000027.1 GCF_002335525.1 Effusibacillus lacus | reverse complement strand
ATAGTAGCTCGGAATTAGAGACATGATTCTGAGTCTGAATAAGGGGTGAAGTGGCTACAATCGTTCATTTTTGTTTAGTTTGAAAGCCATTTTCTAAAAAAGGGAATACCAAATAACCCGAAACATCGGGTTTTTGAAAAATATGTAATAGACGTGTTGCTATGCAGCCAGATGGCCTTCAAACCATTGGTCAAGTGAAGGCAGGTTGGCTTTCTTGGCTTCTTCCATCCAGGCATCTGCATGCTGGCACATGGCAATTAAGTAGACGCGAATATTCCAGTGACGAGAACTACGGCCCTTAGAGAATTCCAGTTTATAATCGATTTTTTGACGTTTGATACAGCGTTCCACTCCAGTCCGTAGGGCATATCGCTGTTTCCACTCTTTGCTGTCGCGTCTGACGCGAGGAAAGAGTCGCGGATTATCAGTGGTGGATGTATAGAAGGTCCTTCCGTACTCGGAAGGTGAACACGGATGAGGGCATTCCCATTTCCCAACTTTGGCGGGACAACGCCATTTGACGCGTTGACGACCGGGGCATTTGCCCCAACAAATCATCTTCCGACCAATGGGGCAGACGGGAACTCCATCCTTATCAATTTCCATGTCGTTGTATACCAGCTTGCCGGAACGCCTGAGATTCAGGTCGATGATCGCGGAAACATCATCGTGTTCCAGCATGGTATAGATCGGGAGGGCGTCGTGGGCGGAATCCAAGATCGCCTCTCCCACTTTCCAATCTGGATACCAGTGACGAAGTTCGCGGTATCCGCAAATCCAGGACACGGAGTCATGCCAGCTGGCGCGAAACAGTCGCGGATAGACTGGCAGATCGTAGGGACTGTCCGCAGCACAAAACATGTAGAGGGTTCGACCGTAGTAATATTTCTCACGGTAGCTGTCCCAGCCCCAATCGGCATCGGGATCGGAGAACTGGCGCTCACAGGAACATTTCCAGTTGCCTTTCTTGCGGCAATCGCAAAGGAACTTTCCGTACGCCCTTGCTCCTGTTTCGACGGGGGAACCATCCCCGATGACGCGAAAGGAGCTTGGATCCCCCAGCAACCCTTTGGCTGCAGAGGGAAGGACAAACAAGGTTTGAAACAGTTGTTGAAGCAGGTCGTGGGCTTTCGGAGAGTAGTGAATCTTGTCGGAACGCAGGGCACGAGCGACCAATTTTTCAGTAATCTTCGGGTTTTTGGGTTCTTGTTTCTGGTTCTTCTTGCCTTTCTTTCTTGGTTTTCGCTGCTTCCTCTTGTTCCGTTTTGTAAGATGCGGAGAAGCAGCGAGCCAGAGCCGCCGGAAGAAATCGTAGAACGTCCCGACACCCGGAGTGGAATCAGGGGGAAAACCGCTCAGAATCGCATAGACAGGGGTGGTACGAAGCGAACGAACCCAGTCATCCACGCTCATCTGGAATTTGGTCATCAACAGAGTACTGCGAAGCAAATCCGCGGGGTCACGGGGTTTTCTCCCTTTCGTCTTGGAGGAATAGCGATCTTTAAGCAAGGAAGCGGTCTGGGACAGATCGATCGAAGTGGCCCAAAAAATCAAATCGGAGTAAAAACATTGCAGGAGCACCTTGGAAGCTGGAGTGTGGTACTCCAAGTGAAGTTGTTCCACAACGAACTGCAGGTAGGCTTCATGAGAACGAGCAACAGGAATCACGAACATCACCCAACCGTCTAGTAGTAGGCAATTAGATGCCTCCATCGCGATTGTTGGGGTGATTTGAAAAAGTCAAGAGGAAAATTTGTTCGCACTCCTGTTTTGGGGGTGAAACAATAAATGGCCCTAGTCAAGAGACTGGAGCCAGCAAGGGAAATTTAATTCCGAGAAGCTAT
>NZ_BDUF01000026.1 GCF_002335525.1 Effusibacillus lacus | reverse complement strand
AATAGGAAACGCCACCGCCATGTCAGTGACAAAACAAATTAGCCCCCGTCATTGTCGGTTCCGAATTTACCGTCAATGAGAGGGGCTAACAACAAATTGATAATGTCGCAATAAGCCACAATGGGCACAACAGGTTGTTTCCACTTTATTGTTTGGAAGAATCAACCTATACCCCAATCGAGTATCAATCTTTCTATTGCAAAACACACAATCATCGTTATCAGACACAGTTCCCGGAGTTTCACGAACAAGGGTGATCCCGCCAAATGTCTTTATGACAATTCCCTCTTCAATCAGAGGTTTAATATCGCGATGAATCGTCATTTCAGAGACTCCCAGTAGTTCGCTTAACTCGGAAATTTTCAGGTTCCTACGAACTTGGATCAACTCTTTGATTCTTATCTGACGCTCTGCAGGTAACATTCGGACCTCCTAAAACATCATGATATACTATCACAAATTATAACATAATCTAACACTGATTGTTTTAACATGTGATGAAAGTTTGATGAAACAAAAAACCATCGCCACAAGTGCAATGGAACTCGTCAAAGTTTTATAACAAAAGAGACATATGCATGTGCACATGTCTCTAAGCATTGTTATATAAGCGTTTTAATCACATTTGTATGGTAATCCTAAGGTAGTAGTACTAACACTTGCTATATCCACAGGCTTCACACTCATGACACCCGCCATGACGCACCAGGGTGTGCTGATGGCAGTTTGGGCAGAGGTCTTTGCCGGTGTTGAACTGACGGAGTGATACCCGGTCTGCTGACAACTGTACCGTGGCTGCTGTTTCCAAGTTGTTTAACCGGCGCAGCGGAAATGTCTCCGAGTGTTCAATCAATGCCTTGGCAATTGCATCCGGTACGGACGTAATGCGGCGGTCACCGAAACCGACTGCGTTGGACCCGCCGATTCCCGAGAAATGCTTCACCAGCACCGCTTCTTTGTCGGGATTCTGCGAATCTCTGAGATAGAGAGTGATTGCCCGTCCCAATGCCTCGTTGGCAGCATAGACATCCGAGCCCGCTTTTCCAATGTTGACAAAGATTTCAGTTGCCAACTGAGTTTCCGGGTCATCGTTAACAGTGATATACGCTGTACCCAGCGGTGTCTCTTTACGGTATGTTGCACCATACAATACATCCGGACGGCCCTTGTTGACGTATGGTTGCTGCTGAACGGGTGACCCAAACAGGTCCGCTACTGCAACATCTTCTTTGACGGTCTCTTCTTTCGACTCCTCCTTCAAGGACAGAACCTGTTCGGAACGGGACCCATCACGGTAGATGGTTACGCCTTTGCATCCCAATTCATAGGCCAGGTCATACAGTTTCTTGGTGTCAGCCACCGTATATTCATTCGGCGCATTACAAGTCTTTGAGATGGAGGAATCGATCCATTTCTGCAGGGCGGCCTGAACACGGACATGCTCTTCAGGCGTAAGATCCATAGCAGTTACAAAGTAATCAGGCAGGTCTGCGTCAGCGTGCGTCTTCTTATAAGCATCGACAATCTCAGCGTTCTCTTCAAACATACCGAGGCGCGAGTTGCGGAAGTAAGACCAAGCGTAGTAAGGCTCGCACCCTGTGGAGCACCCGACCATTGTTCCAGTAGTGCCAGTGGGAGCAACCGTCATGGTGGTGACATTGCGTACGCCATGCTTGGCAATAGCTTCGGTCACATGCGGCTTTTCGGCGGCCATTTGCTTCATGTAGCCGGACTGCAGGAACTTCTCGGCCACAAACGCCGGGAACGGACCGTTCTCTTTCGCCAGTTCCACCGACTCCAGATAGCACCATTCCGCCATCATGCCCATCAGCACATCAATCAATTTCATCGATTCTTCCGAACCGTATTTCACACCGCAGTAGAGCAGCAGGTCATGCAGTCCCATGATGCCAAGACCCACGCGGCGCTCGTTCATCTGGTTCTTGCGGTTCTCTTCAAACGGATAATAAGTTGCATCGATGATCGCATCCTGGAAACGAAGTCCTGTACGGGTTGTTTCCTCAAGATCCTCCCATTTGATGTGGTGCAGGAAGAACTCCGCCTTTTCAGCCGGGAAGTGCTTATGGAGTTGTTCCCGGATATAGGCTTCTTTCTCTGTGTCCTTAAACTCGGCTTTTTGTCCCGAATCTTCAAAGCCCATTGTGAATTGGCTCAAAACCACTGCGCCCAAATTGCAAATACCATATGCTGGGAGACCTTGTTCTCCACCTTTAATGCGTTAAAGCGCTAACGTGTCCTTAGCACTCCTGTGATTTTCACAGCTGCATATTTCTATGCAGAACAGACCATATCATGACAACTTACGTTGCCCCTCCCACTTCGGCTACCCATTCTACACTTGGCAGCCTACTCTACTCGCTTCCATTATCGGAATTACCGATAATGTGCTTTCGATGGTCGTTGAACGTTCACCATAGATAAATTTATCCTTAGGTGCTTCGCTGCTGATTGCCCATTGTTTCATTCGTACAATTTTCAAACCTTCACGCTCACCGTTTCCAGTCACGTTGTGGTTTGTACGATTTTAGGGGTTTCCAGCAATTCAAGAGGTTTTACATCCACTGTGGTTTATCCGAATAATAATCATTCATTTTTCGAAGAATGATTCTTAATTCACCCTCGATGGATTGGTCGAAACAATCTTATTGAAGTAATGCGAGTTCGACATGTTGTTGTAGCGTCCCATGAACACTACGCCGGGCTCTGCAGACTTCCAGGCGGACTCCATAATTTCGTCCCACATCTGTTCCGCCGGGATTTCTTCCGAAACCACCAGTTTGCGACCGGCCTTTTCCCACTCCTGGAAGTCGCCGTTGAACTCATGCATCTCGGAGATTTCCGGATAGCCGAGGGTCCATTTTGCCCCGTTCTTCTTGGCTTCCATAAACTCTTCCGAAATTCCAACCGAGATGTTGGCTCCGGTAATAACGCCGTCCACCTGCTTACAGGTGATGAACTTCCGGATGTCCGCATGCTTGTCGTTGAGGATCAACATCAACGCTCCGCGGCGGGAACCGCCCTGCAGGGTCAACTGGCAGCCGACGCTCATGATCTCGCCCACACCAACCGGTCCGAACCCTTGGCCAAAAACCTGATTGCCCTTGTCAAACAACTGGCCCCAGGTGTAGGCGCCCGAACTGCGTCCGTTGACACCGCGAACATAGCTGTAACGCGGGCGAAGGGAGGAAAGCACCACCGAAACCCGTTTGCCATCCATCATCGCTTCCCACATGTCCGCCAACGTATTGGCAATGGTTCCGCGGCGATCGCCCGGGATCAGGGTTACCCCAATCACATCCTGCACCACGACCGCACCGCTTTCAAGAATCTTGGCGTAGAGGTCCTCAGCCGGACAGGTTTCCCCTTGTTTCACCGGAAGCCCTTTCTCTCTCCAGGCGTCCAGGCTGCCTGTCCAGATATCGTCATATCCTTCCACTTCGTGGTCGGGGAAGTAGAACGTCCAATCGCTGCCTTCTTCCACAGCCCGCAGGAATTCGCTGCTTACCCGTACCACCTTGGTGCTGTTCGGATACTCCTCTGCCAGGAAATCCAGCAGATCTGCGTGCCATACATCGAGAACCAGTTGCAGATCCGCTTTGCGGGATCTCTCGGAAACCGGCACCAGTGTACCCTGTGGCGGAACCTGCGACAGGTTCATTCCGACACCGCCCGAACGTGCCTGAATCTCAAGCGTTTGCCCAAAGGAGTTCGCATAGTCGCGCGGTGTCGGACCCACATTCGGAATTACGAAACAGTTGTAACTGGTGGTCTTGATTCCGGTACCCATCGAGGCATTGATTCGTCCCCCCGGCACATATTTCCAACCACTTTGCAGTTGATAAAATCGCTCTTCCCATTTCTTCGGGTCTTTGGTGACCGTTGCGGCGCCCTTGGCGATCCTCCGCCACATCTGGCGCGGGGAGGTCTCTTTCAGCACGTCGAGATGATCGTAGGAGAGTTCGATTTTGAATCCGTCCCGCAGTTCCACGGTAGCCTTTCGCTCTTCCGGATTCAACGCAACCACTTTTGCAAGTTCGTGCAGGGCGCGCTTCTTGTCAATAACGGCAACTACCAGGCTGCCTACCTGCAGGGTCTCCTTTTTCACATCCTTTAACAGATACCGGTCGGCCACAATCCGTTCCCCGGTGGGCGATAGGTAATCTTCTGCCGTAAAAGGCAACATGCTGGTCATTTCGGCTTTCATTGTTTTCCTCCCATCTTTTTGCCGTCGAGCAGGTTCAGGACTTCCTGGGCAAAGGACTCGACGTCGCGGAATTGACGATATACACTTGCAAATCGTACATACGCCACTCCATCCAAATCGCGGAGCTTCTCCATCACCTTCTCACCAACAGCTTCGGCCGGAACCTCTTTGTCATACTCGGAGCGAACCTCCCGTTCCACTTCCTCAACGAGTCGTTCAACCTCTTCGACTGCAACCGGCCTCTTCTCACAAGCTTTCATGATGCCGCGAAGCAACTTGTCCCGTGAGAACTCTTCCCGCCTGTTGTCTTTCTTGACAACCAGAAGCGGCGCCATCTCGATCTTCTCGTAGGTGGTGAACCGCTTCATACAAGACGGGCATTCCCTCCTTCTGCGGATCGTTGAGTGATCTTCGCTCGACCGGGACTCCAGCACCCGCGAATCGGTATGGTGACAATATGGACAGCGCATGTACGGCCCCCCAATCGTTCCTGACAGATATGCTTATGATTCTCAACTTCCCCATTATGTAACCTAGCACTATATCTAGTGTTGGTTTTGGGGTCAATGACATTATATACACTATATATAGGAGGGTCAAGGGACTCTGTTCCTATGAAAACCAAAAGAAACGGATGGAAAATGATAGATAATCCATCCCAAAAGCCATAAAAAAACCCGATACGGCAAGCTTTGCAAAACTTTCCTGCTTGACTCGCCAAATCAGGTCTTAAGTCTCATGCATCAGTTCTCGCATTTCGATATAAGTTCAGCCAAATCTTTCACGATCAGGTCCGGCTTGTGGAGGGTCTGTTGTGCATCCTGCATGCCGGAATAGCCTGTCAGCACCAGAACGCTCCGTATTCCTGCGTTGATTCCCGCGAGAATGTCCGTCTCCAGATTATCTCCTACAATAACCGTTTTCTCAGGAATAAGGCCCAGTCGCTTGATGCTGTACTTCACCATGCGGGCTTCCGGTTTTCCGATCCAGACGGGTTCCACTCCGGATGCGGTGGCCACTGCTCGCGACAGGGAACCTGCCCCCGGCGCCAGCCCCTCTTCGGTAGGGACCCTCTTGTCCGCATTGGTGCCCAGGAAAATCGCTCCCTTCTGGACGGCAAAACTGGCAGTCTTCAGTTTCTCGTAAGAAAATTGCCGGTCGATGCCCACCACCACATAGTCAGGACTCTCTTCATCAAACCGGCAGCCGGCTTCCTCAAGGGCTGCAACTACCCCTTCTTCCCCGATGGCGTAGACCGTGGGATTTGCAAGTTTCGCATGATCTTTTATGTACATGGCCGTGGCCTGACTGGAGGTAAAGACATGTTCCTCCTCCGCCGGAATCCCCATCCCGCTTAGTTTGTCAGCTACCTGACGGGGCAGCTTGGAGGAGTTGTTCGTGACAAACAGATACTTCCTGCCGGTACGGTTCAACCATTCAACAAACTCTCTTGCGCAGGGAATCGCCTGATTGCCGCGATACATTGTCCCATCGAGATCAATCAGGAAGCCCTCACAATCCTTAAGCCAATTGGTTTCTGACATTTCAATACTCCTTACGTCTCCTGTATAATCAAATATAACTATGTAAAAAAAGGGGAAAACCTATGCGTGAAACCAGCCACGTTCATCGCCTTCCCGTCTCCACCCCCACCTTGTTTCCAGCCACCACCACGAACGTATATGTTGTGGAAGATCAGGGGCAGGCACTGCTGATCGATGCCGGATACGAGAATCCGGCAGCAGCCGAACACATCATTGAATACGTCAAGGCTCTGGGCATCGACCATCTGCAAGGCATTGTGCTGACCCACCACCATCCGGACCACAGTCCCGGTGCCAGGGCGTTGGCCGATTTTTTCGACTGTCCGATCCTGTCCCATCCGCTCGAGGCAGAATCGATCAATGAAAAAATCGCGCCTCGTTCCGTCACATCTACACTGAATGAGGGTGACACGATCCCTGTTGGCGGCATCATCGTTTCCATGCTGCATGCACCCGGGCATACACAAGGTCATCTCAATCTCTGGCTGGAAGAAGAACGGCTGCTGTTCACCGGCGACAACATCGTGGCCGAAGGCACAACCTGGATCGGCCCCCCTGACGGGGATCTGATTGACTATCTTGCCACCCTGAACCGGCTGCGGGAAAGGGCCCCCGCTCTCATCGCTCCGGGACACGGTGAGATGATTCGCAACCCGCTTGAGAAGATTGATTTCTTTATCCGGCGAAGACTCGAGCGGGAACAGCAGATTCTTGGTTTGCTGCAACAGAAACCGGCAAGTGTGACCGATCTGGTTCAGGCCATCTATCAAGGTCAGGTACACCCGAGTGTCATCTGGGTAGCGGAAAGAACCGTATCGGGTCACTTGGAGAAACTGCTGAAAGAGCGAAGAATCAAACAGGAAGAGGACTTGTATTCGCTTATGTGAAAAAAACGGCCTATGCCAACTCGTGGGGACGGGGATTCCCCACACCCGCAGCGTAGGCGAATGCATCTTCCGCCGAATCAAACCGGGCCAAATCAGCCAGGGCATCCATTGTCGGGGGCACCATTTTGAGGGTGCCCTTTTTGGCCTGCTCCAGTGCAACATCCGGTTGTATCCACTCAGCGCGGCTCACTTCCCGCTGACAAGGATCCAGCTCAATGTCCCCCGGCACAATCGTAAGAAAGTAGCGGGTGTCAAAGCGTCTTGGCGAAACTGCCCTTGGCGTGATACGGTGGCCAAAGTAGCGGATCAGATCGGTTCGAAGCGGAATCTGTTCAGACAGAACCCAGTCATGAAATGTCAGTTCCCCGTTTTCCATCTGCAGCCGCAATCTGTCCGTTTCATCGGTTCGCCCGATGTTGGATCGTCCCTGATAATCGGCAAGCAGGTAGCCGACTTCCTCAAAGCACTCACGTATGGCAGAGACCGCGTATGACATTTCCACCGGCAAGTCCCGATTTTTACAAAACTGATGGATTCGTTCATCCCGGTCTGCCGATTCCATAATACCGCCCGGAAACACATGAAAGCCGGGCAAAAACAGCATCGTCTCCGGCCGTTGAGTCATATACACCTCGAGGCCGCTGTTCCGGTCCCCGTTCCGGATCAAGAGTATCGTTGACGCCCGTTTCATCTCTTCCGCCATTCGGTTTGCCCTCCTGTTCCTATGGTACCAAATCCGCTGACCCCCGAAAAGAAAAAAGGCTCCACCCCGGTAAGGATGTGAGCTCCACCACCCATTTGCCGTCTTTATAAGCAGCATTGTATTGAATGACAAATGATGCTGCCCTGTTTCCTTGCAGAATTCCCTTTCCTCTTCTGGCCTCCACCGCGACAAGGTACCGGTTGTCCGACTGTTTCTCCTCTTTCATTGTCAAGAACAGAACATCGGTTGTCTCTTCAATCCTTCTTCCGGGCATCGCTTCTGCAGGCTTGAAGCCATCAGCCTGTGTGCCCGTCACAACTTCGGGATGGTAAGCCAGGGTGCCTTTTGCAAGCGTTTGGATCTCCATATCGTTCCACCCGGAAAAATGGGTTGTATCCAGTGCGATCACATCAGGAGAAACGGAATTCTGCGGCGGGCGGAAATAATGCTGCAGCACGGCCCGATACAAGTCGATCCTGTCGTTGGCCGCAGCCACCGTCGTAAAGGAAAACGTGTAACTTCTTCTTCCGGCCCTGGCCGTAACACTGACCTTCTTGCCGGGGAGAAACGTATCGGGCGTAAAGAACATGCCACCTGCGGACGCTCCTGTCACCCCACGAATCGGTGTCGGGTCATCCGCATAGCGCACACTCATCCCCATCCCGTTTCTTGCATCCACATCCCATTCCACTCGCACTGTATCATGGAGTGGAACGTTAACTGCCCCATTTGCCGGATAAGTAGATTTGACAAAGGTGGCGTCAATGTATCTATCAGCGCCATACCAGATGAGTCCAACCGAAACAAGGAATCCCAACGCAGATACTGTCTGTCTTCGGGTCAAACGCAAGGGGGATTGTTTGCTGGCCAAGACGCGAACAATTGAGAGGATCGCAAGGAGAGAAGAGAGTACAATCAACAGATGGGGAATCATCGGCAACAGACCGCCAACAGCAGCATTCTCGGACGGACCATCTGCGATGGGGTCCACCGAAAACAGGAACCAAGCTGCAATCGGTAAAACCTGAGCGAGCAAGAAGAGCAGCATCCCGATCAAAGCAGCAACAAATAACACTTTTTGCAGGGCTTGTTTGGCTCTCCGGGCCAAAATGGCCCCCACTATGCCAATGATACCGCCACCGGTTGCCCATAGTCCCCATAACGCAATCTCCCCTTCCCGGAGAGACCCGAGAACATTCCACGGCAAGCCCGGAATATAGAGCATGCCTGTTACAACGGAAAGAATCGACGTGATCAGGATCAATCGGAGCGTCCTGCGGGTTTGTTCATTCAAGTGAGCAGACATTTGGCAACTCTCCCGGAAATGCAAGAATGAATCTCTGGTTATCTCCAAATATAACACACAAAACCGCCCCAGCCATCAGCCAGGACGGTCAATTTGCACTGTATACTGAAAAAATCAGCAGATTCTGGGCAACGGGTCTCCCACCAACAAATCAATGACCCGGTTGCCGCCCATAAAGGTGCGCATCAGGACTTTCGCGGCAGGTTCCGTGGCGATTTCCCCAATAATGGCGGCAGATTCCCCGCCCGGCAGCTTCCGGAGTGTTTCCACTGCCCGCACCGCAGCTTCGGGACGGACAACCGCCAGCAGCTTTCCTTCATTTGCCACATACAGCGGGTCAATCCCCAAAATCTCACAAGCGCCGTGCACTTCCTGCCAGATCGGTATCCGTTCCTCTTCAAGCACGACCGCCATCCCGGTGGCTTCAGCAAGTTCGTTCAGGGTAGTGCCAATTGCGCCCCTGGTAGGATCCCGCATCCAGACCAGTTCCTCCGCCGCCGTTTCTTTCAGTGCGGTAACCATGGGGAGCAAGGAACAGGAATCGGATTCAATGTCGCCCTCAAGTTCCAGTTGACCCCGGGCAAGCAGAATCGCAACTCCATGGTCCCCGATCGTGCCCGAGCAGATAATCTTGATACACAAAAAATCGATATTTTCCCATTTTCATTGATGAATTTTTCAAAAAATTGGAGTTACAAAGTTCCATTGCGTCTAGTAAACTAAATGTGTATTCGTTTCTTTCGGCAGTTGAATCATACTCCCACTCCACTTTCGAGGTGCCTTATGGACTACAGTTTGCTATCCGTTTTGCTGTTTGGATTTGTACTGGGGATCAAGCACGCCATTGAACCAGATCATGTAATTGCGGTTTCCACGATTGCAAGCCACAGCAAGAGCTTGCTTCGGTCTACTTTCGCCGGTATTTTTTGGGGAATCGGACATTCCGTGACCTTGCTGCTGATTGGATTGGGGCTCATTCTTTTTAAGATCGAGCTTCCGGACTCGATTGCCATGTCCTTTGAATTTCTGGTGGGAATCATGTTGGTGGGCTTGGGAGTTTCCAGCATCCTTGCCATCAGGAAACAAAAATTTCATATTCATGAGCATGAACATGACGGACAGCTACACAAACATTTTCATTCCCATCAGCATGAAACAGGAAACAAGCATCTGCATGTAGACGTATCCTATTTCAAGTCCATGTTGATCGGCCTGGTGCACGGACTTGCCGGAAGCGCGGCCATGGTGCTGCTGACCATGTCCTCAGTGAGCAGCGCATGGGAAGGAGTGCTTTACATTCTTCTGTTTGGTGCGGGGACCATCCTGGGCATGATGCTGTTTACCACACTCATTGGATTTCCGTTCGTGTTGAGCGCAAAGAAAATTGGAATCAACACCCTGCTCACCCAATTCACCGCTGCTGTCAGCATCGCCTATGGTTGTTTTTACATGTACAATCTGGGAATTACGGAAGGGCTCTTTGCGATTTGGTTGGGTGCGTTGTAGAAACAAAACTCCTTGGCAAGGTGCCAGGGAGTTTTGTGAATTTTGCTTCGATTCACTGGATTACCCTCCATCTTTCTTCTAACAGGATCATTCTGCTTTGAATGGAATGGATGTCTTTCTTCACTACGTCTTCCCACATGGTTGCGACTAAGTATCTGTCCGCAGCTCCAATCTCTTTGCTGACAATCCCAGATAACATTCCACAAGCTTTCTTCGTATTCAGGTTCCAATATTTCTTCTTGTACTCGAATAAAATGGTCTTCATGATCATCATTGAATATTGTATCAGCCACTTTAAGGATCTTCCCTTTCTGCAAGGAAGCTTGAATGCTATCAACGTTTTCGGGAATATTAAAGAGTCCTTCAGACAAAGAAACAGTTATCGATGAATAAGTCTGTTGTTGCCCATTTTTGTGAAAGATTTGATCATGTTCTTTATCCATAAAGAGTCGATAGGATTCCAGATCTCGCCACAACGCTAAGATACAGGCATCTGTTTTGTCTCTTTGATCCCAACCGCCAATTTGACCAATAAAACCCCGAACACCTTTTAATGAGCTCCATTCTTCTTGAGACGATGAAAACTTTTCTTTTTTATCGTCTGGAACTTTGCAAACAATCCATTTAAGAATCATGATTTCTCCCTTTACCGCAGCGACGACAGATCCAGTTTCGGTACTAACCCTTCTTGCGAGGCCCGGCTTAGCAGGGCGGTTACCGCCGCATACCCTTCCTCGCCCAAATTCGCGGTGAACTTATTCACGTACAAGTCAATGTGCGCTTGTGCTACCTCAGGGGACATTTCTTGGGCGTGGTGCAGCACGTACTCCCGCGAGACATCCGGGTTTGCCCACGCGTACTCGACCGATGCGCGAATCCAACCGGCGATCGCGTCCAGATCCAGTGACCGGTGGGCAATGATCGCTCCCAACGGAATCGGCAGACTCGTTTCGGCCTCCCACCAACTGCCCAAATCGGTCAATAAGACTAACCCGTACGAAGGATAAGTGAAGCGTGCCTCGTGGATCACCAACCCGGCATCAACCACGCCATCGCGCACCGCCGGCATGATCTTGTGAAAAGGCATAATAACAATCTCGCCCACGCCCCCCGGCACCTGCTGGGCGGCCCATAGCCGGAACAGTAAATAGGCGGTCGACCGCTCACTGGGTACCGCCACCCGCCGACCGGCCAACGCTGCCGGATCCTTGGTACCGGCCACATTGCTTGTTGTCAGTACCAGCGGCCCGCAGCCTCTGCCCAACGCCCCGCCGCATGGCAGCAGTGCGTACTCGGACAGCACCCACGGAAGAGCCGCATACGAGATTTTAAGCACTTCCGGTCCATTGGAGCTAACGGCCATATAGTTCGTGACATCGATGTCCGCGTAAGTCACGTCAAGCTTGGGCGCACCGGGCAGCAGCCCGTGTACCCATGCGTGAAAAACAAAAGTGTCGTTGGGGCAAGGAGAGAAGGCAATTTTCATCTTAGCACCTCCAATAATATTGAGCTTGCTGCTTCAAGCGCTTCAAGAGCCTCTCCAATACGCCAAGCGGCGCGGTCACGCGGACCGACCGGGTTTGAGATGGCACGGATCTCCAGAATTGGCAAGCCGTGATCGAGGGCTGCAATAGCCACGCCATAGCCTTCCATCGCCTCGGCGGTCGCTCCCGGTACCCGCGCAGCGCGTTCAGAGGCGGTCGCCGTCTTACCTGTCACGGTCGATACGGTGAGCACCGGGCCGACATTGACCGGCAGCCCGGCTGCACGCAGTGCCTCCGTCACCCGGGTCAACAGATCAGCGTCGACCCGTACGCGGGTGGAGCCAAAGCCCAGCTCGTCCAAGCTGAGGAATCCCTCCGGGGTCTGTGCTCCCAAGTCGGCCGCAACAATCTCGCTCGCTACCACCAGGGACCCCACTTCCGCCCGACCGGCAAAACCTCCTCCAATGCCCGCACTCACTACCAGACCGTACTTGGCAGCTGCCAACGCCTTTGCCGTACTGGCTGCGGCAGCCGCGGGCCCAACGCCTGCCACCCGGACGTCGAACCTACTGGCGCCGCGAAGCCCCCGCAATATCGCATCCCGCTCGGCCGGAACAGAGGCCATCACAAGTACGCGCATTCCCGGTTCCAGCTGTCCCGAGTTGGAAACATCAGGTGTTTCCGCGTATAAATCATCATTCATGGTTGATTTCTCCTTTGTTCCGTTACCCGGCCTGACACGGTAGAAATGTGCGCCGCCAAGTTCTTGCTCCTTACACAAAGTTATCTTGATCCCGGCCCATTGTAAAGGGCTGCACTGTTAAGTGACACAAGCAGTTTCGCCTATCTCTGCTTCGTACTATCCTGATAAAAGCGAAGTGGGCAATCCCCAAATCCCTTGCTCCCATAAGCTTGGATCCGCATTAAAATCCCTTACAAATTGATTCCATTGATAGGTCTTTTCTTCTGCTGTCGGTAATTGATTATGATACTCCTGTCCTTCATAAATCTTGATCAGATCAGCTACTGTCATCTGATAATCCCCACCGGACGAATATGATCCTTCATTTCATCACCTGTTTAATAGATAATGTCGCACTCTTCTTCGAGCTTCCATTCACTGTAGAATCGCTTTAAAATGAATGATTCAAAATATGGAGATAAAATGGGAACGTATCCCCGACATGTTCGTGGAATTAGGATTTTCCCGAAGATCCAAATTCACGCATTTTCCTCTTCACAGTATCCTTGACCGCTTCCCTTGCGATCCCTAAATATTTTCGAGGATCATATTGCTTCGGATTTTCTTCCAATGCAAGGCGAATCGCCCCGGTATATGCCGTCTGATTCTCGGTATTCACGTTGATTTTGGCTGTACCCAAAGAGATGGCTCTCTTGATATCATGGGTCGGAAGACCTGTACCACCATGCAATACAAGTGGAATACCCGTCAATTTTTGAATTTCTTCCATACGAGAGAATCCAAGCCTGGGTTCTCCTTTATACGGACCATGGACTGATCCTAAAGCCGGAGCCAAACAATCAACACCGGTCTCACGAACAAGACGTTCACACTCTTCCGGAATTGCGTACATCGCATCGGCTTCATCCACTATCAAGTCATCTTCTTGTCCCCCAATTCGGCCCAATTCCGCTTCCACTGAAACGCCTAAAGCATGAGCCGCTTCCACCACTTTCTTAGTCTGTGCAATATTCACTTCCAGTGGATAATGGGATGCATCAATCATCACGGAAGTAAATCCTGCATAGATCGCTTGTAAACACTGTTCGAACGATGAGCCGTGGTCCAGGTGCAGGGCTACCGGAACGGTGATTTGATATTCCTCCATAAGCGCCCTTACCATCGATGCAGCCAGTTTTAGTCCTCCCAAATGAGGAATATACCCTGGACTTACGGCGAGAATGACAGGCGACTTCTCCTCCTGGGCAGCCTGCAAAATGGCTTGTGCGAACTCGAGATTGTTGAGATTGAAATGCCCTACGGCATATTTTTCTTGTAACGCTTTGTTTAACATTTCTTTAAGTGAAACCAAAGGCATGATCAAATTGTTCTCCTTTACCAACGAGCCGTTACCATTTTCTTGCGCGTATAGAACTCTACACCATCCATACCGTTGGCATGGAGGTCTCCGTAGAAGGAATTTTTCCATCCGGAGAAGGGGAAGAAGGCCATCGGGGCAGGCACACCCAAGTTGACCCCTAACATGCCAGCATCAATTTCTTCCCGGAATTTACGTACGTTGCTGCCATTTTGCGTATAAATGCAAGCTCCGTTGGCGAATGCGGATTGGTTCGTTACCTCTATCGCTTCATCCAAGGAGTTGACACGTACGACGGATAATACGGGAGCAAAAA
Organism: Effusibacillus lacus; assembly: GCF_002335525.1. NCBI lineage: Bacteria > Bacillati > Bacillota > Bacilli > Caryophanales > Alicyclobacillaceae > Effusibacillus > Effusibacillus lacus. Next base: position 16,665 of record NZ_BDUF01000026.1, on the reverse strand, counting down.
TTTCCTCTTTCCAAATGGTCATATCCGTGGTTACATGATCGAAAATCGTAGGACCGACAAAATATCCTTGCCGGCTGGCCGCTTCATCCTGGCGTCCGTCACGAACCAATTGGGCCCCTTCTTTTTCTCCGATTTCGATATATTTTTCTGTTCTGGCTTTGTGCGAATCGCGGATCACCGGACCCAAAAAGACTCCTTCCTCCAATCCGTTTCCAATCTTGATCTCATTGGCTGCCAGAACCAATTTTTCAATGAATGGTTCTGCAACCTCTCCAACAGTAACAACAACGGATGCAGCCATACATCTTTCACCGGCTGAACCGTAAGCGGCATTCATAATTTCTTTAACTGCCAAATTCAAGTCTGCATCCGGCATCACGATGGAATGATTTTTAGCGCCTGCTAAAGCTTGAACCCGTTTTCCATGGGTAGCCGCTGTTTTATAAACATATTCAGCTACCGGTTGGGAACCAACGAAAGAGATCGCTTTGACAGCGGGATGTTCCAATAATCCGTTTACGACATCGTGAGCACCATGGACGATATTCAGAACCCCATCCGGTAATCCCGCTTCTTTAAACAGTTCAGCCAGACGATTCGCCAATAATGGAGTACGCTCTGAAGGCTTTAGCACGAAAGTATTTCCGCAAGCAATGGCTAGCGGGAACATCCAGCAAGGTACCATCATCGGGAAGTTGAAAGGAGTAATCCCTCCTACCACTCCTACCGGATAACGGTACATTCCGGATTCCATGTTTGTGGCAATATCTGGTAGCTGCCTTCCCATCATTAACGAAGGTGCACCGGCTGCAAACTCCACGCATTCAATCCCGCGCTGAACTTCGCCGTATGCCTCATTGTAGCTTTTTCCGTTCTCCAAGGTAACTAAGCGAGCCAGCTCCTCCCACTGTTCTACTAATAATTGCTGATATTTAAATAATATGCGCGCTCTACGAGGAACAGCTGTTCTGCTCCAAGTTTTAAACGCTTCCTTTGCTGCCTCTACCGCACGATCCAAATCCTTGCGGTTGGAGATCGGTACATAAGCTAACGTCTCGCCAGTGGCTGGATTGGGGACCATGTCGGTTTTGCCGGAAGTGGACTCCACCCATTGACCGCCGATAAAGTTTTTTAGAGTTTGTACGCTGGTTGTTGTTGTCATCACGATTTCTCCTTTCAAGGCGGGTCTATTTTTTATTTCGCTACGAATTCTCCGTTTTTGCACTTTTGAATATAGCTGTCAATTTGTTCTACTGTCGGCATGGCGTCGGAGCAGCTATGGCTGGAAATGACAATGGAAGCTGCTGCAGCGCCGTATTCCATTGATCTGGAAATCTCCCATCCTTGCATCAGTCCGTATATAAAGCCAGCCGCATAGGAATCTCCCGCACCAAATGTCTTGATCACATTAGCCGGAAAGGTCGTTCCCTTAAAACTTTCTCCCTCTTTGGTGTAAGCAATGGAACCGTCTTTCCCGTGTTTGATCACCACAATCTTGGCATGATAGCCAAACCATTTTTTGGCTGTAAAATAATCATCATGGTCGGTATTCTGTTCAAAGCATTCCATCCTATCGAATTCTTCTCTTGTTCCGATAATGACATCGCACTTCTCAGCCGCGAGGTTGTAATACACCGCAGTCTCCTCTGGTGAAGTCCACGTGTAGGGTCTGTAGTCGAGATCGAAGAAGACTGCCACATCATGCTTCCTGGCATAATCGAGGGCTAAAAATACGGCTTCCCGGGATGGGCTTTTTGCTAAGGCTGTTCCCGAAATCAAAAGAGCCTTTGCGTTTTTGATATATTCTTCGCTGACATCTCTTGGTTCCAGCTTTAAGTCTGCTGCATTATCCCGATACATGAGGATGCTGCAATCGGCCGGGCTTTTGATTTCGGTAAAAGCAAGCCCAGTTACGCTTCCTGATTTGTCGGTAATCACACTGGTTGTATCAATCTGATTTTTTTCCAGATAGCCCACAATAAATCGACCCATTTGATCATCCGCCACCCGGCCGATAAACCCTGTTTTCATCCCTAAGCGGGACATTCCGATTGTAATGTTGGCAGGAGATCCCCCCACATACTTTGTGAACGTCACCGTTTCTTCCATTGGACGATTGATTTCATTCGCGTTCAAATCGATGCACAGACGTCCGATTGCGATAAAATCCATTTGTTTTCGGCTGTCAAAGGTCAAATTATTCATCATATTTTCCCCTCCTTCCGCGACTATTTTGCTGCCAGTTTACTTTCCATCACCCACTCATGATGGGGATCATTATGAAACTTCCACGTACGAACCGGCCCCGCCATGACGTTCAGGTAGTAGACTTCATATCCGGGTGGTGCCGAAACAGGGTGGTAGCCTTTGGGAACCAATACCGCATCGCCATTTTTGACGATCAACGTCTCATCCAGGGAACGGTCATCCGTGTATACTCTTTGTACGGCGAACCCATGCCCGGGATTGATTTTGTGATAATACGTTTCCTCCAAATAAGATTCATCCGGCAGATTATCCTGGTCGTGTTTGTGCGGAGGATAGCTGGACCAGTTTCCTTCCGGCGTAAAGACTTCTACTACCAAAAGGCTATCCGCCGGTTTTTGTTCCGGCAGAATGTTGTGAATCTTTCTTTCGATGTTTCCCGCTCCCCTGGTCTCAACGCCAACTTCTTCAGGGGCGATTAGTCGAGCGGGGTACGTACCCTTCCCTGGAGCTAAACAGATCGCCAATTCCAAATCCGTTACGGCCTCTACTTCATATGAATCTCCAGATGGGATATAGACGGAGTAAGGGGGGATTTTTTCGAAAACATTCATGCGTTGTCCGACGGTTTCCCACTTTGCATGATTGGAGGTGATATGAGCTTTGCCTGTCAAAAGAACGAGACAAACTTCCTGATCGCCGGTTTCCTTTTTCAAGGTTTGCCCTTTCTGCAGGGCATACACCTCGAACCCTACATACCTCCAACCAGCGGATTCCGGGGTCACACTCAACACTTTGCCTTCTTCATCCGGTCTGAGACTGGGGACTATCAAATCACTCATGAATCTCCCACCTTCCTATCTTTGATTCATAGCCTTGATTGACATGATGGTAGCATTAATATATTCCATCGCCATTTGCGCGTATTTGTAAGGATGGGCTACAGCGGGATCCTGTTCCGCTTCTACAATGATCCAGCCATTGTAGTTTCTTTCAAGTAATTCCCTAAAGATAGGGACAAAATCAATACACCCATCTCCAGGTACAGTAAACAGTCCTTTCAGCACAGCACTACGGAAATCGATATTCTCCTTCCTGACATGCTCTAGAACTTCACGCCGGACATCTTTCAGATGGACATATTGAATCCGGTCACGATATTTTTTGAAGAGCTCCAGCGGATCATAACCTCCATATAGAGCATGACCTGTATCGTACAATAAATGCACTAAATTAGGGTCGGTTACCTCCATTAAACGGTCGATCTCTCCAGCGGTTTCGACGACAGTCCCGGCATGGAAATGATAGACCAACAGCATACCGTTTTCCTGGCATATGTTTGCTGCCCGATGCAGCCCCTCGACCAGCGATTCCCATTCTTTATCCGTCAGCTTTTGAATCTTCATATCTTCAGGGGAACGTCGGGGATCCCAGTGCATAGAGCCGCCCATTTCACACACAATCACATACTCGCAGCCCATCTCCTTCAGGTATTTGACCCATTCGCTAAAGGATTGAAGCTCCTCTTCCAGGCGATCCGCATCCGAAAACAATGTTCCCACAAATTTGCTCGCAAGCTGTATCCCGTGCTCTTCCAATTTGGCCTTCAGAGTCGGAGGATCTTGCATGAAAAGGCGCCCCATTTCGGTGGAAATATACCCAAGAGCAGACATTTCGGATAAGACCTGATCTTGTGTATAGTGGTCGCCAAGACCAGGAATATCATCATTGACCCAACTGATCGGAGCGATTCCGATCCGGAAGTGATTGGTTTGTGTCTGATTCATTGTCATTCTGCACACCTCGATTTTGGATTAATATTTTCTTGCTTTTTTCAGGTTGTTTTCCTTATTCAGATAAGCCTCTTTTATTTTGGGATTAATCGAAGTGCCTGCAATGCCAACATGCCACCATGATTCGTAACCGTTGGTCATCGTCTTGGGAAGGACTTTAATGTCGATCAACGTAGACACGGTTTGCTTTTTTGCATCCTCAATGGCTCCCTGGAGCTCTTCAAGAGTGTTAACCTTATAGGTTTTCACACCATATCCTGCAGCGCTTTGGGCGAAATCAATTTTCATTAAGCCACCATCCAAGCGGCCGGTTTCAGGGTTTCGATAGCGGAATTCCGTTCCGAAGCTGCCCATTCCATTCCCCATTTGCAAATTGTTGATGCACCCAAATGCGGCGTTATCAAATAGCAGCACATTGATTTTTTTACCTTCCTGGATGCTGGTCACCAATTCGGAATGCAGCATAAGATAGCTTCCATCACCCACCATAGCGTAGACCTCTTTGTCCGGTTCAGCGATTTTTACACCAAGAGCTCCGGATATTTCATATCCCATGCAGGAATATCCGTATTCCATATGGTAGGTGTTTGGTCGACGGGATTCCCACATTCTTTGCAAATCTCCAGGCAGGCTTCCCGAAGCTCCGACGATAATGGCATCTTCATCTATCAGTTGATTCACTTGGCCAATCACTTCCGTTTGCGTTAAGCACGAGCCGAATTTTTCATAGAACTCGGGCAACACTTCATCAAGATGACCGGCCACCTCAGGTTTGAATCCTTCGTCTTTGTATCGAACTTGATATAAACGGTTAAGTTCTGCTTTCCATGCATCTTTGGCTGATTCAATTTCATGCGTGTATCCTGAACGGTACCCTGTCTTTTCCAATTCAATTTCCAAAGCGAGAAGGGCTAATTTCGCGTCAGCCACAATCTTTACCGCATCCAGCTTATACGCGTGGTATTCGGAAACGTTGATGGTTAAGAAATCCACTTCAGAATTTTGGAACAGTTGCTTGGAAGCCGTGGTAAAGTCTGAATATCTGGTACCAACCCCGATCACTAAATCGGCCTCTTTCGCAATGAGGTTCGCTGCAAGGTTTCCGGTTACTCCGATCCCGCCCAGATTGTATGCGTGGGTGCTCTCAATCGCACTTTTGCCGGCTTGGGTTTCACCAAAAGGGATGTTGAACTTCTCAGCAAAACGTTTTAACGAGTCGGCTGCTTCGGAGTAACGAACCCCCCCGCCGCATATGATGACTGGCTTTTTCTTTCCTTTTATCAACTCCACCGCATCTTTCAGATCCGAGGCGGTAGGTACGCGGCGTTCAATCCGGTGCACACGTTTTTTGAAGAAATACTCAGGAAAGTCATACACTTCTCCTTGTACATCTTGGGGAAGGGCGATTGTCACCGCACCTGTATCGGCAGGATCAGTCAAAACACGCATGGCATTGATCATGGCGGTCATCAATTGCTCCGGACGGCTTACCCGATCCCAATATTTGCTGACAGCTCGGAATGCATCATTGGTAGTTACCGTCAAATCATGGTAGTGCTCAATTTGCTGGAGAACGGGATCCGGTTGTCTTGTGGCAAACGTATCCCCCGGAAGCAATAAAACCGGAATGTTGTTGGCAGAAGCTGTCGCTGCGGCTGTAACCATATTGGCGGCTCCCGGACCAACAGAGGACGTGCATGCCATGATCTGCTTACGGTGCTTTTGCTTCCCGAATGCTACCGCTGCATGAGCCATTCCTTGCTCATTTCTTCCTTGGTAAACCTCAAGCTCTCCCGGATCTTCTTCCAACGCTTGGCCAAGACCCAGTACATTCCCATGACCAAAAATCGTGAAGATCCCTTTTACAAATTTCTCCTGTTTTCCATCAAATTCCACATACTGCTGATTCAAAAATTTAATTAACGCTTGAGCCGTAGTGAATCTCATCGTTTTCATAATGTTCGTTTCCCACCTTCTTTTCGGTGTTAAGCGCTTTACTTACTGTTTAAAAAATTATTCTACGTCAAAATATTTGCTTACCACGTTCTCTGTTGTTTCTTTTCCCACTTTTATCGTTCTTTCGATATCCCATTCCCAATATTCCGGCCTGAATAATTCAATTGACACCATTTCCTGATAACCAATCTCTTTTAATGTACTTAAGATTAACTCCAGGTCAATTGCTCCTTCTCCGGGCCATACCCTGTGATGATCCCTTAATGCCCCAACAGGCAAATCTTCACAGTCATCAATATGAAACACAAAAATCTTATTTGGATCTGCGTTCTGCAGGTCCTTGATATTTGAGTTCAAGGCGTGGAAGTGAAAGCAATCCAGGACGATTCCTACATTATCCCTGTTCACTTCTTTTACAATTTCATACGCTTGGCCAAACGTATTGATCGAACAGTTCGGATATCCACAAAACTCTAAGGCTAATTTCACGCCATAGGGTTGTGCCAGTTTTGCAAGCTCATTTAGAACTCTTGCAGTTTCTTCTTTTATCTGAGATTTGGTGTAGTCTCCAATGTCAAAGGTTGGGACAACAATAATTTTTTTACAATCAATTCCTTCGCCGATATTGCACAGGAATTTTAAATCCTCAATAATTTGTCGATACCCGGCTTCATCTCTGAAATTGATAAACTCCAATGCATTAAAAGCATATGGCTTGATTCTGTTGGTTTCGAAGAAGGATTTCAGATCCTCCACCGTGTTATCCAATAAAAACTCCTTCAATTTATCCAGTCTGATTTCAATTAATTCATATCCGTATTTTTCACAAAGCTCCAGATCCTTCTTGAGTGTGGAGTGTTTCATCGTCGTCGCTTGATTGAATGCTATTTTCATATAACTGCCCAACCTATTCTTTTTAGGATTTTTTGTTTTTCCGGGAATCAATAAAAACAGCCACAGTGATAATAATCCCTTTTAATATCTGCTGCCAGTACGAGGACACATTCAGCAAATCCAGACCATTATTCATCACGCCAATGATCAGTGCGCCAATGACCGTTCCGCCAATCGTGCCGATCCCGCCGGAAAGACTGGTTCCGCCAATAACAGCGGCCGCAATCGCATCCAACTCATACATCATTCCCGCCGTAGGCTGACCGGAAGCGATACGGGACGTCAGAATGATTCCGGCAATCGCGGAAAGCAAGCCTGCATAACCGTAAATCATGATTTTGTACTTATCCACATTTACCCCGGCAATGATAGCGGCCTGTTCGTTACCACCGATGGCGTAAATATATTTTCCGAATTTCGTTTTATTCAGGATGATATAAGAAACAACCCCTACGAAAGCAAAGATCAGAATCGGCACAGGAATGCCGAACAAATTCCCTTGGCCGATGAACTTGAAGGAATCCGATAAATTACCGATCGGTTTTCCGCCAGTGTACAGCAACGCTGCGCCTCTGGCTGCGGTCATCATCCCTAAGGTGACAATAAAGGGAGCGATTTTTCCTTTAGCAATGATGGTTCCGTTAATAACCCCGGTCAGCAATCCCAAACCCAGTCCTGCCAAAAGCGCAACAGCCAGCGGATAACTGTCCGGATGAGACATACTTGCCACCACAACCGACACAAGCGCGATGACGGAGCCGGAAGAAAGATCGATCCCTGTCGTAATAATAATCATGGTAACGCCAATAGCTACAATTCCTACCACCGACATTTGTCTGACAATATTAAGCAAATTCACCGATGTGAAAAAAGTGGGAGACAAAATGGACATTAAGATGATCAGCGCAATCAAAATCAACAGCATTCCATAACGGCTAAGGAAAGAACCCATTCTGGCTTTAAACAGGTTATCCTGCTTATTCGGTTTCTGTTCATTAGCCACCATCAATTCATTCATTTATGTCATCCTCCAATACGTTATCTAATGGGTGACCAAATCACCGGTCGCCATCTTCAATATTTTCTCTTGCGTGGCTTCAGAGCCTGAAAGCTCACCCATCTTTTTGCCTTCATGCATGACCACAATGCGATCGCTGAGTCCGAGGATTTCCGGCATTTCGGAAGAGATGACGACAATCGCTTTTCCCCTCTTCGCCAGGTCAAAGATGAGGTTATAAATTTCGGATTTAGCCCCCACATCAATCCCTCTTGTCGGCTCATCCAAAAACAGGATGTCCGGGTTGCGCAGCAGCCATCTGGAAATCAAAGCTTTTTGCTGATTGCCGCCGCTCAAAAATTTAACCGGCTGCTGCAAATTGGGGGTTTTAATCGATAATTGACTTATTTGTTGACTGCAATCGGCCGCTATTTGCTTTTGGTTCAAAAAGCCGGCCTTCAGATATTCGTCGATGTTTACGGTAATCATGTTGTCCTGAACCGACAGGGGGAGAAACAGCCCGGTTAATTTCCTGTCCTCTGTCAATAAACCCATTCCATATTTAATAGCATCCCTCGGTGAAGAAATGACTTTTTTTTCGCCATTCACATAGATTTCGCCACTATCATACGGAGTGATCCCGAATATACTCTCCAATATTTCCGTTCGCCCGGAACCCATGAGTCCGGCGAAGCCCAAGATTTCGCCTTTTCTAAGGTCAAAACTTACATCTTCGAACTTCCCTTTTTTTGATAAGTTTCGTACCGATAACACCACATCTTTAATTTCTTTCGGAGGTTTGTTAAAGATTTGGTTTAATTCCCTGCCGACCATCATCTCAATCAACTTTTCTTTGGTGAGTTCGCTGGTCGATTTGGTCCCCACATATTGTCCGTCACGCAGAACTGTGACTTCGTCCGTAATTTTCCAAAGCTCTTCCATTTTATGAGTAATATAAATAATAGAAACGCCGTCTTTTTTCAGGGAGTGTATAATTTTAAACAAATGATTGACTTCTTTTTCCGTAATGGCGGATGTCGGTTCATCCATAATGATTAACTTGGAATTGTACGAAATCGCCTTTGCGATCTCGACCATTTGCGTGTTCGCGATGCTAAGCTCCGACATCCTGGCCCTGGGATCGATTTGAATGTCCAGTCGTTCAAACAATTTTCTGGTGTTAGCTTCAAGCTCCTTGCTTTTTACCCAACCTCCGGAGATTGGATAGCTGGGCTCTCTGCCCAAGAATATGTTTTCGGCTACTGTCATATGAGGCACCGGGCTAAGCTCCTGATGAATCATCGATATTCCTTTGGAAAGCGCATTGCTGATATTGGAAAGCTGCAGCGTTTCACCATCGAATGTAATGCTGCCTTGATCCGGCCGATAAATCCCGATTACTACTTTCATCAGAGTGGACTTTCCGGCGCCGTTTTCCCCCATTAATGCATGTACCGTACCCCTGCGCACCTTGAGCTGCACGTTGTCCAAGGCCCTCACACCGGAGAATTCCTTTGTGATATTCTCCATTTCCAGGATGTAATCTTTACTCATTGTGATTCCCTCATTTTTAATAGAATGTCTGTTGGTTGTGAAAGGACACATCGTAACGAAGTGTCCTTTCACGTTGACCTTTTCCTGCTTACAAATTACTTACTCCATTTCTTGACATACTCTTCCACGTTGTCTTTTGTTACCAGCTCGAATGGAATGTAAACGAATTTTTCGACTCTTTCGCCTCTTGCCGCTTTAACGGCTGTTTCCAAACCGCCCTTGCCTTGACCGGCCGCATTTTGGAATACGGTTACCTGGAGCTTGCCGGACTTTACAAATTCCAACGCATCCGGTGTAGCATCAATCCCGGCAAACAGGATGTCCTTTTGTTTTCCTGCCGCCTCTGCCGCCATAATCGCGCCAATCGCCATTTCATCATTGTTGGATACGACAGCATCAATTTTTTGGCCGGAGTTCAACCAGTTCTCCATCAAGGCCATACCTTTTGCCCGATCCCAAGATCCCGTCCCTTCCAACACCACTTTCATGTCCGGGTACTTGCTGATGACTTGTTTATTTCCTTCTGTCCGTTTGATTTGCGCTTCATGCCCCATCTGTCCGTTCATAATGGCGATATTTCCCTTACCTTTAAGCAATTTCGCCACTTCTTCCATTTCGATAATTCCTGATTTGATGGACTCCGATCCAACATAAGAAGTCGCTTTGTCTACGCCATCAAACATTCTGTTCACGACGACAATTGGAATGTTTGCTTTATTGGCCCGAGCAACGATGTCCACTGCGGAAACCGTGTCGACCGGAACGATTACAATCGCATTCACTTTTTGCGAAATGAAGGTTTCGACTTGGGCCAACTGTTTGTTGGCGTCATTCTGTGCGTCAACGTAAGTTACATCAACGTCTTGCAGGGTTTTCTGATATTGCTTCATACCGTCCTGCAAGTAGCTCAACCACTTGTCGCTAAAGTCAGGAAGAGCCGCGCCAATGACGATCTTTTTGCCTTTGTCACCGGAACCGGTCCCTGTATTGCCCGATGGGGTCGATCCACCGGAGCAAGCGGAGAGGATCACTGCAAAACACATCAAGCACAAAAACAGTACCAGACTTCTTTTTGCTTTCATGGACTATTTCCCCCTTAATGAAATAGTAAAGCGGCAAACTGTCTTCCAAACGGTTGTTACAAAACACATCCCGTCTTCGTTTTATTCACCTCCTCGTAAAATTTACAGGACATCCACCCATCTTTTCTCGGCAGCAGACATAAGAATTGCGCTTATCGTCCGATCGATTTTCCAGCCGAAATTGAAATCGCATACATAGTCCGTTCCTTTGGTTATCGCAGATAGCAATTGATTGACTTCTAGAATTTTTATGTCATTGAAACCGATTGCAATTCCAGACGCGGGGTTCAAAGCGCTGAAACCCGCATGATCGGGTCCCAGAAACACTTTCCGAAATCCCCGATCCCGACTTTCGTCCGAGGTGAAGTACACATGCACTTCGTTCAAACTTTCCAAAGAATAGTAAACCGAGCCTAACGTGCCTTGAATTTCATAAGAAAGATAATTTTTTCGACCTGCCGCTATCCTGCTTGTTCCAAACGTACCGATCGCACCGTTTTCATACTCTGCCGTAATCACGATCAGGTCATCATTTTCAACGTCCACCAACTCGGATGAACCGGCTTGCTTTTGCCGCTTCTCGATGACGATCTTGGACAACGCATTGACTCTCTTGATATCCCCAAGGATGACCTGGGAGACGCTGAAAAGATGCGAGCCCAAATCACCGAGAGCGCCGCTGCCGGAATACTTGTTAATGTGCCGCCACGTAATCGGAAGCAAAGCATCCAGAAGCATATCCTGATCGTACGTTCCCGAAAATCTCACGATCGTTCCCAGCTTGCCTGAGGCAACAAGCTCTCTAATGTAAGCGGTTGCCGGGTTCATAACATTGTTGTAGCCGACATAATTGACTACACCCTTTTGCTTGGCCAACTCGGCGAGTTCTTTCGATTGTTCTGCAGAGAGGGTCAGCGGCTTTTCACAGTACACATGTTTGTCGTGCTCCAGCGCTGCCTTGGCCACTTCATAGTGAAAAGCGTTCGGCGTGGCGATATCGACAACATCGACATTGGGGTCGGCCACGACCTCCTTCCAATTGTCCGTATACCTGGCGTAGCCAAGCTGCCGGCTTGCCTGTTTGACCAAATCCATATTCACGTCGGCAACCACTTCAAACACCGGTTTTCCAAATTCCGACCCAAAGAGGAGTTGGGCGTTTACAAATGCATTTGTATGCGCTTTCCCCATCCACCCTGCTCCAACAAGGCCAATTCTGACTTCAGCCATGGTTTTCATCTCCTTAACATCACCTATTTATTTAAAACGTCGGCAATCTTTATCCATGTTCCGGTTTGAACGGATTTCTCTACAGCTTCCAACACCGCTTGATTGCGTACACCATCTTCAAAGTTCGGCTGCGGACTGCGGCCCTTGGCGATACCGTTCATCATTTCCACCATCAAGTTGATAAAAGTATGTTCATAGCCGATAATATGTGCGGGCGGCCAATACGCTCCGGCAAATGGATGCTCCACTTCGGTGCAATTGATCGTGCGGAATCCCTGCAGGCCCGGTTCGTCATCCGCAAAATACACCTGAAGGTTGTTCATATTTTCCATATCCCAACGAATCGAGCCCTTTTCACCGTTAATCTCAAAACGGTTGCCCGCTCGGTTCCCCCGACAGAAGCGGCTCACTTCAAATACACCCAGTGCGCCGTTCTCAAACCGGGCCAAAAACGCAGATGCATCATCGACGTCGACCGTGCCCATTTCACTGCTAACCGCACGGCTTCTTAAATTGATATCCATTTCGGTGCCGAGCGGACGCTGCTTGACGAACGTCTCCATCATGCCGACCACTTCGCTGAACTCTCCGACCAGGAAACGCGCCAAGTCGATACTATGGGCTCCAAGATCACCGTGGGTGCCTGAACCCGATACTTCCTTGCGAAGCCGCCATATGAGCGGAAAATTGGGGTCCATCAACCAATCCTGCAAAAACGTTGCTCGGAAATGAAATATTTTACCAAGGCGACCTTCTTCAACCAGCTTTTTCGCAAATTGGACCGCAGGCGCAAACCGGTAGTTGTGGCAAACCATGTGTATGATTCCCGACTTCTCAGCTGCGGTGAGCATTCTCTTGGAATCTTCCAGGGTTAAGGCCAGCGGTTTTTCGCAAATGACGTGCTTCCCCGCTTCCGCAGCCGCAATTGCGATTTCCGCATGCGTATTGTTTGGCGTGACGATATCGATCACATCGATATCCTCACGTTCGATGAGACGGCGCCAATCGGTCTCATATGACGCCCATCCCATCTTTTCCGCTGCTGCCTTGACCCCTGGCTCATCGCGACCTGCGATCGCCTGCAAAACGGGAACCACTTCCGTATCAAAGTAAAACGGTACGTCCCTGAGGGCATGACTGTGAGCTTTGCCCATGAACTTGTAGCCCACCATGCCCACTCGGACTTTCTTCGTTTTTCCCATTCCTTCCACCTGACCTTCCGTTATTGCTGCACGCTTTGGCGAAAATCGATCTGTTTTCCAGTTCTTGCGCTTTCATAAATCGCATCCAACAAGCGAGTTGACAAGTATCCGTCTTCAGCCGTTACAGGCGGCTTCGTCCCGTTGAGAATGGCGTCGATGAAAAGCCGGTCCTCTTCCACATAACCCCACTTGTGATCCACCGGCACTTGATAGAAATCGCTGATCTGAGCTGGCTGATTCAACCCCGGCGCATACATCACTTTATCCAATTCCTGCGTAGCCACGGTCGAATACTTGCCGTAAACTTCCAAACTTTCGAACGGGACGCTCCAGCCCGCATGCGCGTAGGTGACGAAGTTCGCAATGGTTCCGGATTCAAAGGTAAGCAAGATCCCGAAGGTATCAATTTCATTATCGGAAAGATTTTGTCTGCCCTCACATTTAACCGTCTGGACTTCACCGAACAAGTACCGGCTCATATCCATCAGATGGAACGGCGTTTCATAAAGAAATCCTCCGGTAAACTCCGGGTGTGCTGTCCAAGGCGGATTCAACAGCTCTCCCCGGTTCATCTTGATGTTAGCCAGGAAAGGAGTGAGTTCGCCCGATACGATCAACTCTTTTATTTTTTTATAGACGTAAGCATACCGTCTGTTCATGCCAAGATTGTATATGGCCTTTGATTTGGCTGCCGCATCCTTAATTTTCTCCGCATCCGCCAGAGAGGTGGCCATTGGCTTTTCGCAGAATACATTCACATTGTTCTCCAGACATTTCAACACAGGCTCCACATGCACGGTGTTCGGTGTAGTGACATAAACCGCGTCAACCCCGAGCTCAAATAAATCCTCCAGCGTGTGGACCGGCTTCGCTTTTCCCGCCTCGTTGGCCAGAGCCGCAGCTCTTTCTTCGGCAATATCGGCTACGCCGACAATTTTCACCCGCTCATCTCTTTTCAGGATCGAGGTGTGTACCTTAGCAATCCCGCCTGCTCCCAATATTCCAATTTTGACTTCAGACATCTTATTACTCCCCTTCTTCCATTTTTAATGTATGCTCATAAAAAGAAAGCGTTTTCATAAAAAGCGTTGATATAATCATATAAATTACAATATTGCAAATATTCAATTTATATTAAATGTATCGATTTCTATTTTTGTATTTGTATATAAACCCCATATTAAGCGCTTAATTTTTGCTGCATCTAGGCTTCAAATTAAGCGCTTAATTTTTACCGCAGTTATTCTAAATCTTATTTTTCAATCGACAAACACCGGTCGATTTCCGGATAATAAGCTGCGGCAACATTACAAGCCGTTGTTTTGTTGTACTTTTCCCTTCGATCTCTTCTATGAGAAAATCGACCACCTGAGAGCACATATCCTGGATCGGCTGTCCAACTGTTGTTAAAGAAGGGTCAGTGCTCTTAGATAAAACGCTATTGTCAAATCCAACGACCGAAAGATCATCAGGAATACTTAATTTTCTTTCACGTGCGGCATGAAGGACACAAATCGCCAATTTATCATTGGCGGCAAATATCGCGGTTGGCGGATCTGAAGCATCGAGCAACTCCCCCGCAACACGTTCCGCATCTTCCGAACTCGAATCACTTGTCACAATCATGTCTTCATAAATCGCAAGCCCTTTATCCTGCAGCGCCTGCTTATATCCACGGATACGTTCCTGACTACTGTTGGCATCTTCTGCAATAACTGCAATTTTTTCATGACCCAGTGATATTAGGTGGGAAGCTACTTCATACCCCCCGATGAAATCATCGACTTTTACGCTGCTAACCGATAAAGAAGGGTAAGATTCAGTAAGAAGCACAACCGGAACGTGTTCCTCAAGCAATTCTTTAATAACTTCCACATTTTTAAAACTACCGGCTAAAATAAACCCATCCACACTCTTTTGCCGTAATAACGAAACGTAGAGCGCCTCTTTTTCCGAATCAAAATCGGTACTACAGATCACAAGGTTAAAGCCTCGTTCATGCGCCCGATCTTCTACTCTGCGTGCCATCTCTGCAACGAAAGGGTTTGCCAAATCGGGTAAGAGGAAGCCTATCGTAGATGTTGGTTTGCCTGCTAAGGCTGATGCAAGGACACTTGGCTTATAATTAAGTTCTTTCATCACTTTTAAAACTTTTTCTTTGGATTTCTTTCCGACATGCAGATTATTAATCACCTTTGAAACAGTAGCTATTGAAACACCTGCTCCTTTTGCTACGTCATAGATGGTCGGTTTCATAGATCTACTCCTTCTTTCCACAATGCACTTCATACATTAACTTGAACTTGCTACCGTCATAAAGATCGCCTTTAGTAGCAACTGTCTACCCAGATGATTAAATTATCTGAACATTAAGCGCTTAACATTTCAGACGACCTAAAGCTCTTTACACACCGATATTATATAACCTGTTTACAAGATTTTCAATAGTTTAATTGGGGGAAATTTTTTGATGATTCAAGCCTCCCAGGCACGTCCCAATTGCCATAGGAAACCCTAAACCACCAAAGCAAATAACGCTTCAGCGTCTCTTAATTCAAGCAGCTTAAGCGAAATCTCCTCATCAATTTGAAACGAAAACATTTGAGCCACCCCCGGTTATCATAATGAGTCCCATTTCATGCCCATGCGTACTGGTACAACCCATAATACAAAGGTGTAAGGAGAAGCAAGCTAAAAACTCTAAGTGCGAGAGGCAATTCTCCTTCATCTTCAACAAGGTGTTGAACAAAGAAAAAAGCAAAGATCACATCCCACAACAAGCCCCCAATAAACACAACCTTCCAAACTATCGGTGTAAAAATTTGTATCTTGGTAATGTAGCCAAACAACCCTATCCAAGTTATAACAGATGTTAGAAAGTCCAGCTTGGCAACGGTTGTCTTAAACATGCCCTTTAGAAACATCCCAATAGCAGCGGTGCCAAGTATTCCTAAGTAAACGATCCACCAGAAGTTCTCAAACACGTGTGCTTCCTCATCTCTGAAAAAATTTGCTTTGTTATTATAGAACCACGTTTTGGGCTATCCATCAATCTAAAGGATTCCGATGGGTGACGGAGAAATATAAAACAAGGAGCTAATCCAATTTCAGTACATCCCAAATTATACCTTCAGTTCCTTGTTTCACTTGCTTCTGGATGATTTGCTTGTATTTAGGATTTGACCCAAGCAAAGCTCGTTATAGATAACTGTTTTCACCAACACAAGATAATGATCAATCTTCAAACTCTACAAATTCATCTGGATTGATTTGGATAAACTCGCTAATAAGTTTCAAGGTTGCTGGTGAGATATCGAGAAAATTTATGTAGAGACGATTTACATACTCAAATAGCTCTGAATCATCAGCGAGTTCCTGTGGAGTTACCTCACTCGATTGAAAATCTCCTTGCCGATTCCGTGTTTGTAGAAATTTTTCCATCTCCTCAAGAATCTGTAGCATGGCATCGGCCTGAAAAACTTCTAATCCAGTTTTAACTTCACCCCAAGTAGATGGTTCCGCAAGCAAATAGGAAATCCAACTGTAAAACTCATCAAGAGAATGAGACGCATGATCAAACAATACCCGGAACATAAAAAGGGCCCGTTGGCCATGAGTTAACTGGTTGTATACCTGAGACTTAACTTCGGGACTTTTACCTCTCATTGACGGTAAATTCGGAACCGACAATGACGGGGGCTAATTTGTTTTGTCACTGACATGGCGGTGGCGTTTCCTATTCGGATTTTTCA
>NZ_BDUF01000024.1 GCF_002335525.1 Effusibacillus lacus | reverse complement strand
TGAATCCCACACCCAAACGGAACACTACTTTCCAAGGTGATGAAATCCTGCGAATGAGCGAGTATACGTAAGAAAACCCCTTAAACCCGAGGGACGGATTTTGAATCCGTTATACCACTCCTTTTTAAAAAAGGAGCCTGCCGGAATGGGAAATAAGTACCTCAGAATCTTCTATTCTACGTAAGCCCCCAATCAAATTGAAAATAACGGCCTGAAAATCCATTACTGATTGCCTCCCTGGTAGCCTCCTGGTAGCCGGCCCGGCCGCCCGCTCCCCGCCAAAAAAACCCCCGCCCCCACCCTACCAAATTTCCTTATTCTACCGAATTTCTTTAGTAGATTTGTTGGAGGACTTTGACGTATCATGTCGAATTCCTAGAATAAGGAAACTCTAGGAGGGTATGTAAATTGAAGAAGTTGCGAAGAAAATTGAAAAGAAAGATCTCACTCAAAGCCCTCACTGGGGCTTTGGTCATTTCACAGGCTCTTCCGCTGGCCGGCCAGTTGGGCGGCATTTCGGTGGCACAATCAGCGGCGGCGCCTGGCACCCAATCAGGAGCAGCGCCCGGAGCACAATCAGCGGCAGCGCCCGGCGCACAGACAGCAACAGCCCCCGGCGCACAGACAGCGGCGCCCGGCACCCCTTTTGCGGATGTCCCTCCCGGACACTGGGCGGTAGCGGAGATTGAATCCCTCAAGAAGCAGGGCATCATCACCGGAAAGACCCCCACGCAGTTCGCTCCTGAAGATTCCGTCACCCGTGCCGAATTCGCCACCCTGTTGGTAAGGAGCTTGAAGCTGCCCCTAGTCACCGATAAACCTCAGGTGTTTCAGGATGTAAAGCCTGATTTTTACGCCTATCCCTATATACAGACCGCCTACCACAACGGCTTGCTGACCGGAGAGTCTGCCACCTCCTTTAACCCTGACGGGAAGATCACCCGCCAGGACATGGCAGCCATCATTGCCAGAGCCCTGAAGGTGGCGGATGTGTCCGATTCTTTCATGCTTTCTTCCTTGAACTTTGTGGACAACAACCAAATTTCTGGTTACGCGAAAAAATCGGTCGCGGCAGCCACGTACCTGGAATTGGTCAAAGGGTACCCGGACCGGTCTTTCAAACCGGTCGATCCGGCCAACCGTGCCGCGGCAGCTGTGATGATTGACCGGCTTCTGAAGGTTCCTCCCAGTAAGATTGAGCAGTTGAAAGAACTGGCAAACCCGATTGTGAAAACTATCGAAGTGACGCCCAGCGCCGCCACGCTGGTGATCGGGGAAACGCAACCACTGTCGGTGACCGCCCTTGACAAGAATGGACATCCGGTTCAAAACCCTCCCGTCACTTGGAGCGTATCCGGGGACATTGGAACGTTGGACGGGAGCGTGTTTACCGCGAGAAAAGCGGGAACCGGCAGGATTACGGCGACAGTGCAGCAGAAAGGGCAAGCTCCCATCACCAAAAGCATTGAAGTGACGGTGGAGGAACCGAAGCACCTGTCTTTCTCCCAACCGGATTACGGAACTTTCAAGCCGATGCAGCCTGTCGCCATCACGGTCCATGTGAAAGATGAGACGGGAAAACCGGTCGTGACGGACCAGAACCTCAAAGTAACGCTGATCGTTAACGGTCCGGACGGACAGTCAACTTTGGAAACCACCACTTACAACGGCCAGGCCAACATCACCCTGAACAAAACGAAAGCGGGCACTTATGCGGTAACTGTCACAGGGCACAGGGCCGTTGCGGATGGATCCGCTTCCTTCCAAATTGTACCCGGCGACTTTGCCAAATTGAAAGTGTATGCGGCGCCTTCCACCTTCGTCCGGGCGGGTTCTTCCATCGAGTTTATCAGTACCGCTTATGATCAGTGGGACAACCAGCTGCCGCCCCTGCCTGTGAAGTACCAGGTCAGCGATCAAAGCTTCGGCAGGGTGACGAACGCCTCCAACCCGGCCAATGGCACATTTACCGCCGGCAGCAAGAAAGGCACCGTCACAGTCACGGCTCAACACGGCAATGTCACCGTCTCCAAACAGTTGACCGTTTACAAGGACGCGACCGATCTTGTCAGCGGCAAAGGGGATTGGATGATGTGGCGCGACTGGAAGAACTACCCGGTGAAGGAAACCATTCAGCGCCTGAAGGACGCTCAGGTCACTCATGTGTACCTGCTGGTCTCCACCACGATCGACGGATTCTTCGGACAGGATTCCATGGATGACTTCCTGCACCAGGCCCATGACGCGGGCATCGCGGTGATGGGCTGGATCTACGCGGCCAATAAAGATCCTTACAAGGACGCCGAGCAAACGATCCAGGCGATGAACTATACCACGCCTGCCGGACAGCGCTTTGACGGGCTTGCCGCCGACCTGGAGGAGAACCTTTACGCCTGGCACCAGGAGGAATTTGCCAAGTCGGTCCGCTCCGCTCTTGGCGACAAGTATCCGATGATGGCGGTGATCTACCCGGCCACCTGGCGGGACAAGCAGCCTTGGGACGTGTACAAGAAGTACTACGACATCATGGCGCCCATGGTCTACTGGCACTACAAGGCGAAACCCTACACCTACAAAGATGCCTACGGGGCCGTCGAAGCCGAAATGATCAAGCTGCGGGAGTTTACCGGCAAGCCCATTCACATGATCGGCCAGTCCTACAACATGTTCCCCAACGACTGGAGACAGGCACCGACCTGGGCCGAGATCCAGGGGGCCATGAAAGCCGCCTATGATTATAAAGCGGTCGGCTATTCCACCTACCGCGGCCGTACCGCCACCACCGAAGGCTGGAACGAATTCGCCGCTTTCAAATGGGAGAATTGATAGTCTCTCTACACACCCCCCCCCCCTTATCAATAAGATAAGGGGGGTTTTTATATTTTTTATTGCAATCTCACGTATGGTAAAATAGAGTATAACCAATTAATACGGGTGATCGATCTGTTTGTTAAAGAGATTCCAAATGAATTGCTGGAAAAATGGAGATCGTGGTTTATGGGGAACCTGGGACCCGGTGAACTTCCACAGGTATGCGCCTGGTTCGGAATCTGTCCTCCCGGATTTCGAAATCCGGAAAAGGTTCCTTATCCGGTTTTGAAGTCTTTTTTCCAAAAAAAAGCATTGTCCTCCCCCGTTGACGCAGCAAAACTCATCCGTCAAATAAGGTCTGAATTCCCCGGCCTGGAAGACCGGGTGGCGTCTCTTCCCTGGGGCTGTACAATTGAGGACGTGCAAACCATCGACAAAGAAGCGGACTTGGGCCATGTGGTTGCCGGCCTCTTGTTGTCCGAACGGGAAGACCTCAAGCAATTGGCCTTGCAAATCATGGAGGAGAACCTCCCCTTCGAACTGAACCCTGAACAGCAAAAGCTCGCCCCTCCTGCCGCCAATCCGCTGGAAAAGGAAAACCGGCGTCTGTCCCGGTTGGTGGAGTCCTTGAAAAACTCCATCCGCAAAAAAGAAGAGAAATGGCAGCGGGAACTGTCCAAACTTCGCGATGAAATCAAACAACTGAAAAAAGCGGTAAAAGCGGAAGCAGCCAAGGCGAAGGAACGGGTGGCGGTTCTTGAGCGCACGCTTCGACAGGAACAATCATTGTCCAGAGATGCCTCACGTGCACTGGCACTTGCAGAACGGAATCTTGGCCGCACACAGGAAAAGCTAAAAAAACTGGAGTTCGAGAACCTGCAATTGAGGGAACTGAACGGCTCCCATAAAGATACGATTCGCGATTTGACAGAAGAAGTCGACCGGTTGAACGGACTGCTGTCCTCTCCCCCTGCACGACCGGAACCCGCTGAACCTGAACCGGTTAAGGATTTTGAAGCGGATTCCGTAGCGGATTCGGCAGAAAGTCCGGGTGAGTACCCGCCTGTTGTTAGTGGGATCCTGCAAATTCCGGTCCGTTCGCGTTTTGGGATTTTAAGCGCTGAGCAAGGGTTGGATCTGTTTGTATCTGAAAAAATCCTCTACAACATCGGAGCGAAAGACGGAGACGAACTGGAAGGCCATTTGGTGGGAGAATACGCACCCGGACTGCCGCAGTACAGATACCGGGTTGTTCGGAAACAGGCAGGACCGTCCAATCAACGGGAATTGCTCGGCATTGTGGAAGAACGCTCCGGATGGATCGGTGTCCGCGATTTGCATGACGATGAATTGTTTATACCGCTTCACGCGTATGAACTGCCAAATGTTTCAATCGGTGATGTGGTTACTGTTTTGTTTGACATCACTCATCCGCACAATAACCGGATCCTGACCAACCATCAGCACATGCCGCAGGAAGATGTCGTTCCGCATCGCCCCCGTCGCAAAAGCGGAAAACCCTCTGCCAAAAGCGGGGACTCTGCCGGCGGAGAGTCCGCGGCCAAAGTGGAAGACTCACAGGCAATCGAACAAACGCTGGAAGGTCTGCATGTCCTGATCTGCGGGGCGCAATCGAATATGGTGACTTCCTATGAGGAGGCGATCCGCTCAAGAGGCGGAACCGTAAAGGTATTGGAGAACCAGCCCGCATCCCTGCAGCCTCTCGTGGCAAAAGCGGACATCATCATCTGCAACATTCATCAGATCAGCCATCCTTTCTTCTGGGTGGTCAAGGGCGAGGCCGTAAGACAAAAGAAGCCGCTTCGCTATCCGATCTCCGGCGGAGTTTCGGCCATTCTGCGCGAAGCTGAGATGTACGCGGCAGGGAATTAGCCCGACTGCGGCCCGGTCGGGGCATACCCCTGCTTTTCCGCGTGCCCAAGCAAATACAGGAAAGCAAACGCCGGGATTTTCACAATGGGAACCTTTGTTTCAAAGGGCAGGGTTCCGTAATCTTCCGCTTTCTTGGTCACTACAATGGCTCCGCCCACCTCATCATTTTTCGCCAGTTCGACAATCGCTTCCGATTCTCTGATTCGCGAATCTTCCCGATACTTGACCTCTATCAGGATTTTGGCACGCGGCAATGAAACCACCACATCGACTTCTTTCTTCGAGTGCGCATCCCTGTAATATCCGATCTGGGGCAATCGGTTGTAATAGAAGGACGCAACATGCTTGTAGACGGTGGTTTCAATCAGAATCCCCATTTCCTCCGGATTGGACAATACGTCGTCGTCCTGCAGCAAAACGGCGTTTCGCAGGGCCGCATCGGCAAGATAGATTTTCGGACGTGCCTTGAGCACTTTCTTGCCGGATAATCCCAACGGATTGCTGATATAAATAAGATTGGCCTGTTCCAGAAGTTCAATATAGTTTCCTACGGTAGCGCGCGATACACCTATTTCGCTTGCGATGGCATCTTGTGATACGATACTGCCGCTGTGCAGACACAGGTAAAGAAATATTTTCTCAAGGTCGTCCACGTTCCGGATGTTGTAAAGTACAGTCATATCACGCTTCAGAACCTTGTCCACCACATCTTCCCGCATGACTCTTTGACCGTAAGTGACATCCTGGCCCAATGCAATTTCGGGGAATCCGCCCACCATCAAATATTGGTGAAAAAACGGTTGAAGCGGAAGCAAACACTGCATAAGGCCTTTTAGATCCTTCTCTTTCAACCTTCCCAGTTCGGTTGGTTTAACGCCAGTATCAAGGGAGGGTTTCTCCTGAACTCCCAGCAAGTCCATGTATTCGTAAAACGACAGTGTGGGAACCCGCACATTTTTCCATCGGCCAACACCGCTTTCCACCGTCTTTGCGGCCAGGACAGGGCTGGCAGATCCCGTTGCCACTATCCGATAGTTTGGATTCATGTCGTAAAGGATTTTCACCCAGTTGTCCCAATCCTTCGCATATTGAACTTCGTCGAAAAACAGGTACAATTCCCGCACTCCGGCCGCTATATTGTTTTGGTACAATTCAAGCAGTTGTCCGATATCGCTGAATTTTAGCAAAGGATGATCGAACGATAAATACAAAATGTGCCGGTGGTGCACACCTTGATCAAGCAAATCTTCAATCATTTGGTATAAAATCGTGGTCTTCCCTACGCGCCGTGCTCCTGAAAGAAAGACGGCCCGGCGGATATCCGGATGTTGCAAAATTTGCTTGGCTTCATGGAAGGCAAACCGCTTGACCGGTTTGGTGAAATCCTTGTGCACTCTGCCCGTTGTCCACCAAGAGTTAAAAGCGGTCAATACTTTTAATAATTGTGATTCCGATACAATCGCCATCTCGAACACCCCCTTATTTATCATTTTTATCATAAATATTGTATACTATACATTGCATTATTACAATAAATAATGCTAAATAACAGGTTCACACCCCTTCCTCCCCCTCGTTCAACCGATTGCCGGAAGGTTTGTCTCCTCCTCTTTTTTGCTTTGTTATCGAACTTTGTGGATGATCTGCCCTGACAATCCGATATCAATTTGATGCAGAAACCATCAACATGATCCAGTGACCATCAACAATATTGCATAACAAATGAGCAAAGGGGACGGAGTCACCTGTCACCCCTGTTGGAGTCGCTCCTGTCAGGAGTCGTCCGCCCCTTGTGGTGTCGCCCCTTTCGGTTGTGCCATTTTTTCCGCCATAGTATACTAGTTGTTGATTTTTCAGGTTAAAAGGAGCCCGCTTATGCTTTCCTCTTATAAAACCATCAAAGAATATGGCGAAGAAACCATCATCATAAAAAAATCCCGCTTCATCGGCTACGCATTGCCTGTAGAAACGGAGGAAGAAGCGATCCGGTTTGTGGAAGCCATCCGGAAAAAGCACTGGGACGCCACCCATAACTGCTATGCTTACCAGATCGGATCCCATGACGAAATCCAACGGTCCAACGACGACGGGGAGCCGGCAGGAACGGCTGGCAAGCCGATTCTGGAAGTGATCAGGAAAGAGGGGTTGAAAAATACGGCGGTGGTGGTCACCCGTTACTTTGGCGGCATCATGCTGGGGGCGGGAGGTTTGGTGCGGGCTTATGGCCAGACTGCCGGTGCGGCGCTGAAGGCTGCAGGGATTGTCACCCGGTCCCTTTTTCAAACTGTGTATGTGGGGATTGATTACACGTGGCTCGGGAAAGTGGAGAATGAGACGCTTCAGGCAGGTTATTTCGTGGACAGCACGGAGTATTCGGACCGTGTGCGGGTATCGGTGCTGGTGCCCGCCGAGGAGGCGGAACGTTACACAAAGCTGATCACCAACGCCACACACGGCCAGGCAGAGATTGCCTTGGGCGAGCCGGTCTATGCAATGATCCAGAACGGGAAGCTGGTTCGGTGAAGTCATTGCAGGGCGAACATCAACTCCGCTTCGCAAACCACTTTGCCGCCGACCTTGGCGACCGCTTTGCCCTTGCCAATGCTGCGCTTCATCGTGACAATCTCCACTTCCATATGCAGCGTGTCGCCCGGGCGCACCTGCTGGCGGAAGCGGACATTGTCGATCCCCGCAAAGAAGGCGAGCTTCCCTTTGTTCTCTTCCATTGACAGGATCACAACCGCCCCTACCTGGGCCATCGCTTCTATGATCAGCACCCCCGGCATGACGGGGTAGTCGGGAAAGTGCCCGGGGAAGAAGGGTTCGTTGGCTGTTACATTCTTGATCCCGGTCGCTTTTTTCCCGATTTCCAGCTCCAGAATCCGGTCCACCAACAGAAACGGATAACGGTGCGGTATGATTTGTTTGATTTGGTCAATGTTCAGCATACGGATCCCAACTCCTATACAATTGTTCGTTTCTATACGGTGTCTCAAGCTCAACGGTTAATCGCCCGGAACTTGTGTATGTACACAAAGCTTGTGATGAATGACATCGTGATGGTGCTCCAAAGCAGCGCAATGGCGATCTTCCATTTGAACATGATGGCAACCACCGTAATGTAGTAAAGCACTGTGGTCAACTTGCCCCACCAGACGGCCGGCACGATTCGTTTGCCGCGGGTATGGAAAAAAGCGGACACCACAATCATCGCCACATCCCGGATTATCAGCAGCCCGGCTGCCCACCAGGAAATCCGCCCGTCCAGGATAAAAGACAGAATCACAGCCAGCATCATCAACTTGTCTGCCAGCGGATCCAGGATTATGCCCAGCGGGGTGATCCAGTTGTATTTGCGCGCCAAATACCCATCCAGCAGGTCGGTGAGTCCGGCCAACGCCAAAATTCCCAGCGCATAAGCCATGTTCCATGAAGAATCGGAGAAAAACGCAATAAAATAAAGGGGAACAAGCCCCAGTCGAATCATTGTGAGCACGTTTGGCAGATTCACAGACCTTCCTCCCACCGACATCCTCATAGTACCATTCTAATCGTACACAGGCAAAACCGCCATAAAAAAGGTTTATGGCGCTCATAAAAAAAGAGGCCCTGGGGAAAAGCCCCGGTTGCCCCCGATCCCGCCGGCCTCGTTGCTGTTACGATCTCAAATTGTTCGCAAGGCCCATCATCGTGTCCGTCATTTGGATGGATCGCGCATTTAATTGGTACGCCCTTTGCACTTGAATCAGCTCGGTCATCTCTTGCGGCAGTTCCACATTGGACATTTCCAGTGCGCCTTGGCGGATGGCTCCGATCCTCTTCCGATCTTCCGGGTCTTTCAGATTGTTCAGAGAGTCTTTCTGTGGGTCGTATACCGCTTTGTCCGCCGCCACATACAGATTGTCGCCGACTTCCCTCAGGGTGCTTTCCGGGTTGCGAGGCAAGACGATGTTCATGGCGCCAACTTCAACCGGTCCCTTCTCCCCTTCTGCCGTAATGACTCCATTGGGTGCTATGGACAAGCGGCGGCCCTGCAGTTCCTTCGGAATTCGAATCGGTTCTCCGTCAGGATTGAGAACCGGATAGCCTGCATCGGTCACAATCGTTCCGGCTGCATCCACCTGAAACTTGCCCGCCCGGGTGTAGGCGGTCAAAGCCTCGCCGTTTGCACCGGTCCCCGGCAGTCCAACTGTAAAGAAACCGGATCCTTCAATGGCGAGATCGAGCATGTTGCCTGTCTGCTGGATGTTCCCCTGTTGAAAAAGGGTGGCCAGGTGAACGGCATAAACTCCGTTTCCTATCCGAAGGCCGGCATCGGTCCGGCGTCCTTTGTCAGGAAACTGAAATTCGTCGGGTTGGCTGAACTCGGAACGCAGCAGTTCTTCGAACTGGGCGTTCTTCGCTTTAAAACCCGCGGTATTGATATTGGCTATATTGTTGGAGATCACATCCAGCTTGGTTTGCTGGGCCGACAGGCCTGATGCCGATGTGTAGAGCGCTCTCATTGCAGTTGGCTCCTCTCGTTCGCTAATTCTCTTATCCCAGGCGTCCCAACTGGTTGACCGCCTTGTCCAGGGTGCTGTCAAGCACGCGGATGACCCGTTGATTGGCTTCGTAGTTGCGCATTACGGCAATCATGTCGGTCATGGCCTCTGCCAGATCCACGTTGGATCCTTCCAGGAAACCTTGACGCATCTCACCGGAACGGTCCGTTGTAAGGTTGTCTTCCTGGAAGCGGAACCTTCCGCCTCCTACGTTCTGGAGCTTCTCCACGTTGGCCACATGGACCAGGTCAAATCGGAGACCGGCTGCATTTTCAGCAAACTCCCCATTTTCCATAAGGCCTGGAATCGGCGTGCCTTCATTATTGACGCGAACTCTCGAATTGGCAACCGGTTTCCCGTCGGTTCCCACCGCTTGCAGGTAGAACCCCGCGCCATTCACCAGGAAGCCCTGCGAATCCGGATGAAAATCCCCGTCACGGGTGAGAAAAGTGTTGCCCTCCTGATCCGCCATCGGGAAAAAGGATCTTTGCAGCGGATTGGCACTGGAATCCACAATTGCGAAACCGAACTGGTTCTTTGTGGGCTTGAGGGTTCCCGGGGTAAAACGGGTGATGATCTCTTCCAGGAAAGCGCCTGTCCCCACTGCCCCCACACTGGGGGAATTGGGATCGAGCCGTTGCGGTCCGCTGCCCGTATGATCATTCAGTGAATACAGCAACATTTCGGGAAACGAACGCATCACGCTGTCGTCTTTCTTGTAGCCGACTGTGTTGACATTTGCCAGGTTGTTGGACAGCACTTCCTGCCGCCGTTCACCGGCCAGCATTCCGGATGCAGCCGTATAAAGTCCTCGAATCAAGCATACTCACCTCATGTTGCTGAATAATAATTTTATGTTAATTTCCGAAAAATTTCCGGCTGTTCGGTCGTATGACTTTCTCCAGGTTGTCCAGTACTTTGCCGGTGCCCCGTGCCACACAGGTCATCGGGTCGTCAGCGATCAGAACCGGAACCTGCAATTCGTCCATCATCAGCTTGTCCAGACCATATAGCAAAGCGCCGCCGCCTGTCAGTACAATACCTTTCACATAGATGTCAGCCGCCAGTTCGGGCGGTGTCCGTTCCAATACGCTTCTGGTCGCCGCAATCACTTGAGTGACGGGCTCTTCCAGTGCAATCCGGATCTCTTCCGAGGTGACCTCAATCGTTTTGGGGAGGCCGGTCACCATGTCGCGTCCACGAATGTCGTATTTTCCCTGGCGTGCGTTGGGGTACACGGATCCGATCTGCACTTTGACCTCTTCCGCCGTCCGTTCGCCGATCAGCAGGTTGTGCTGCTTCTTCACGTAGCGGATGATGGCTTCGTCAAACTTGTCCCCCGCGACCCGAATAGAAGAGGAGGTTACGACGTCACCGAGAGACAAGACCGCAATATCCGTCGTTCCTCCGCCGATATCAACGACCATGGAACCGCTGGGCTGGAATATGTCCAGTCCGGCTCCAATTGCAGCCGCACGCGGTTCTTCTATGATATAGACATCTCTGGCACCTGTTCTCTCGGCCGCTTCCCTGACCGCTTTCTGTTCCACCGAGGTAATGCCTGCCGGGACACAGATCAGGATGCGTGGGCGAACAAACAAGCTTTTGCCAACCGTCTTGTTGATGAAGTGGCGAAGCATCATTTCCGTAACGTCAAAATCCGCAATCACGCCCTCCCGAAGGGGCCGGATCGCCACTATGTTGCCGGGTGTTCGCCCCAGCATTTGACGCGCTTCTTCCCCGACAGCCACAATCTTTTTCGTCTGACTGTCAATCGCCACCACCGACGGTTCGTTAAGTACGATTCCTTTCCCTTTCACATGGACCAATACGTTGGCCGTACCCAGGTCAACACCTATATCTTTGCTCAACATCTATTCGCATGATCCTCCTTCGTACATAGACAGATCCCTTTGCTGCCATGTATGCCGAAATCTTTGGAACAAGTCTGCGGTGTGATCCCCGATGGCTCACGTATGAATCCCAAAAATTACCGATCAAATCCCCCATCACATAATTCTACAGCGAAGAAGAAACTCCTCTTTCAAGCCCGACATTTTTTGACATTTTTCGTTTGGTTTCATCTCTCCGGTATTTTTTCTTGGTCGCTTCCCCGCCCCTCAGGTGCCGAATGGATTTGTGATACTCAAGGATTTCTTTGACACGGTTTGCCAGATCCGGGTTGATATCAGGCAGACGTTCGGTCAGGTCTTTATGCACCGTGCTTTTGGAGACACCAAATTCCCTGGCGATTGTACGTACCGTATTTTTGGTTTCCACGATATATTCGCCAATCTTCAGGGTGCGCTCTTTGATGTAATCGTGCACTCCCTTTCGCCTCCCCCATGCTCAAATGGTCTGATACATTATATGAGGGTGTGTACCACATATGCCTAAATTCCCGGTTTGACAAGCCTTGGGGCTTGTTTCCCCGTTTTTTCTCCCGCTTTCTCAACTTGACATGCCTTGACTCGTCCTTTCTGCAAGCACGAAAAAAAGGCCTCTCCATGAGGCCTTTTCCAGTATTCTTATCAACCAATCTGCAGTTTCTGAGGTCTGCCCTATTGACCGGCAGAAGCGCTTGTCCTGCGAAAATAAGTGTCGAGCATTTTCTCGGCGATGGGCCCTGCCATATCCGAGGAGAGAGCGTTCTTCTTGCCGTCCGGGACAACTACCGCCACGACGATTTCCGGTTTCTCATAGGGTGCGAATCCGACAAACCAATAATTGTCGGTGGTTCCTGTCTCTGCTGTGCCCGTCTTGCCTGCCACCCGGTAGTCTTTATTGGCAAAGGGATAGTAGGCGGTTCCCTTAGGGTCATGCGTAACCATCCACATGCCCTCTCGCACATACTGCAACAGATCCGGCCCAAAAGACACCGTATTCAAAACTTCCGGTTCGGTCCGCTTCACCAGCTTCCCGTCGGGACCGACAATTTCCTTGACCAGATAGGGCTTCATCCGTTTTCCTCCGTTGGCGATTGCGCTCACGTACTGGGCGAGCTGGAGGGGGGTAAAGTTGGAGTTCTGCCCTATGGCAAGGAACGGCAAGTTGGTGATGGCGTTCTCATCGAAATTGTATCTTCCCTCCGCTTCAAAGGGCAGATCGATGCCCGTCGGCACGCCCAAACCGAACTCCCGTTGATACTGCTTGAACTTCTCAAAAGCGGGTTTTTCATATTTTTCCTTCCACTCTTTGAGCCCGATGGAGTTGAACAGCATGTCATACTTGGCCAACCCCATGCCAATGCGATAATTATAGGTGTTGACCGATTCGGCGATGGCCTGCTTCCCGTTTACCGGGCCATGGCCCCCGATTTTCCAGTCATTTGCCCGATACGATCCAATGTATATGTGACCGCTGCTGTAGATTTGTTCATCCGGCTTGACAATTCCTTCCTTCAGCCCGATCATGGTCGTGAGCATTTTCACGGTGGAACCGGGCGCATAAGGAGCCTGAATGACCCGGTTCATCTCGGCTGGTCGGAACGAGGCTTCTTCCTCGTAAGACAGGCCGTCTGTCCAGATATTCGGATCATAGAACGGGTAACTGGCCAGGGCCAGAATCTCGCCGGTGTTTGGCTCCATGGCTACAGCCGCTGCATGCTCAACCCTATTGCCCGGTATCTTCCTCAGTTCTGCCACCCGTTGGGCCAACGCTTCTTCCGTCGCTTTCTGCAATTCCGAGTTGATCGTAAGAATCAGATCGTTGCCGGGAACGGGTTTCTTTTCCACATAGTAGGCATCCGGGTCGCGGTCTACGGGATCCCCGTTTTTGTCCACAGCCACGCTGGCAGTCCCGTCCTTCCCCCGCAGCTCTGACTCATATTGTCTCTCCAAGCCGGCAAACCCGATCCGGTCACTGATCTGATACCCCTTGGCCGCGTATTCGGGCCATTTCTCCGGCGGAATTCCGTTCAGGTATCCGAAAATATGCGAAGCAAAGGTCTGGAGCGGGTACTCTCGAATCGCTTCCGGAATGACTGTGATGCCCGGCAGTTCATGCAAATGCTCTTTTACCTTCGCCACCTGCTTGACGGTTGCGTTCACTTTGACTTTCCTGGGAGCGGACCGGGGCAGCCCGTCTTCCCCTTTCATCAGCTCTATCAACTTCTCTTTGGAAGGTTTGGACTTGTCCTCCGGATCTTCCAGCAAAGCGATAAGCCTATCGGCAAGCGCCCGAATCTGCCGGTCCGCCTCTTCCTCCTCGTCCAACGCGAAGGGATTGGTGTATTGGATCGTAAAAGAAGGTTTGTTCGTTACCAGAACGTTCCCTTCCCGGTCCTTGAACTGTCCCCGGGGAGCAGGCAGAACCCGCTGCGCATACCGGTTCGCTTCCGCCATTTGTTGATAGCGCTCACTGTTCTTCAGCTGAATGTGGCTCAGACGCAAAAGCAGCGCCGCCAATCCGACAAAGAAGATCAGAAACAGGATTTGAATCCGCTTGAATTCGGGCTTTTTCTCCTCTTCCCTTATTTCCATCCGATCGAACCTCCTCTCTCCCACAACCACTATTCTATCAAAAAAACACTGTTAAAAAAGAAAAAGTCCCCGCCAGTTTCTGGCGAGGATTCTCCGACGTTCTTGTTCCACTTTACTTCCGTTCCGGAAGCACGGTTACGGGATCGAGGTTTTTGCCGTCTTTCTTCACTTCAAAGTGCAGGTGGTTCAATTGGTCCTTTTCAAGCAGATTGTTGCCAGACTTGGCGATTGTTTGTCCCTGAATGACCTTGTCCCCTTCCTTGACTTCGATGTCCGAAAGCGACGCGTAATAGGTCACGTAGCCGTTGTCATGCTTGATTTCGACTACTTTGCCCATCAGCGCATCCGAATCCACGCGGGAGACGGTGCCGGACGCAGCCGCCACTACCTCGAATGGCTTATCATCCTTGCGGCCCATGACAACTCCATTTTGCGTGTAGAAGTTGTTCTCAAATTTCAAAATGGAGCTTTCCTTCGCTTTCGGATCCTTCGCTTCGTCGTAGAACGCCATGGTGACTTTTGCTTCCTTTTCATCCGCTTTCACCGGCCAGATCAGTTCCTGGCCGGCGGTTACCGGCATCTCACCGATGGGGTTCTCCGGATCAGTCACCGAAGTCCCGACGGGTGGATTCTCGGCTTCCTTCGAAGGCTGCGCGTCCTGGATTTGTGCTACTGCAATACCGATGATAAGGGCCGCTGCGCCAAGATAGAGGGCCGGGAACGTCCACCGTTTGGCAAACAAAGACTTCAAAAACCCCGGTTTTTTCTGGCTTCTAGGAGCCAAATTCTGATTCTGGTTTTTTTCTTCATTCATTGTTTTCCATCACCTCATTCCCCATTCTCGCCATGAATGACAAAGCTTATACAGGGAATACTCAGTTGATGGAGATTTTTTCTATTCTTTCATTGCGGTTTGGTAAGGTGTGAGAGTGGCTCCTTGATAGAAATGGGACAGAATTTCATGGGCCTGCTTGCCCTCTTTCGCCATTCCTTCCGCGCCGTATTGACTCATGCCGACCCCGTGTCCGTTGCCGCGGGTGGTGAAAGTAATGGTGGAACCTTCCACTTTCCACGAAAAATCGGTCGAAGCCAATCCTAAAGTCTCCCGGAATTGCGGACCGGTTATCGTAATGCCTGCAACCCGGATTTTTTTGACGCGGTTGGTCGCTGAGGTTTCAAGGACCTGGATGGTTTGGTTCTGGTTGGCAGCGGTTACGGCGGAAGGAATACCCAGCAATCGGTGAAATTCCTCCAGCGGGATCGACTTGGTGCCCTCCATATATTTGGTCTGTTTGTCCCAAGGGCTGTCGACCGAGCGAAGATAGGGCAGCGGCCTTCCCCAATAATCCTGTGAATTCTCCGTCTTGCCGTTGGACGCCGAGAAGAAGAGAGCGTCAATCGGCTCTCCATTGTAGCTCAGGATCTGGCCTCTGGTTTCGTTGACCGCCTGGGCAATTTTGTTCAGATTGAACTGGTATTCGAATACGCCCCAACGTTTCTTCAGCTTCTCATCCGAGCTGTAGGCCTGCACATCCCGGTGGTCATCCGTAATATGGGCACCTTCCGGTGTCAGGAGATTCTTTTGAATTCGGCGAACCGCATTGGTGCGGGCCGCAATTGCCTGGGCCTTCAGCGCTTCCATGGAGAAAGTGACGGGCATCTCGGCGGCCACCACTCCTTTCACATACTCTTCCAGCGGCAGTTCCACCACTTGCTTTTGTTCTTTCAGGTAGATTTTGATCTTCATGTCGTCAGGTGCCGCTTGCAGGCGGGACTCTCCGTTTCTGCTGCCCGTCTTCGACAATAGGCCTGCCAGACCGGCCGGAATGGCGATCATGAGAACAAGCGTGATCACGAGCATCCCAATGATCGGTTTATACGTTGCTGTTGCGCTTCTCAACGGCTGTTCCCCCCCTTTTATGCAATAACGGCTTTCCCCCGCGCTTCACCGTTCCGCGCTGTTCCCGCCGCCACTCTATGAAATGTATATGTGAAACTCTTACCGGTATGCCCTTGAAGTGATAGACTGTGGAAGTCTGCCTCACTCCTCGCTGCCTCATCCCTCGCTACTTCATCCCCCCGGCTGCCTCACCAGGCGAAAATGTCCCGGCAGATATAATAGGACTGGTTTTCAGTCTTAATCTTCCGATTCGGGATCAGCCCTTTAAAATAGGACTGATTTTCAGTTTTATATGAGGTATTTATTCGCATGCTCCGAAAAAGTGTGATATAAGACTGAGAATCAGCCCTATTTTACTGCCTAAAACCCATTCGACAATAATAAGCCTGAAGAACAGTCCTATTTGTGAAATTGGGAGTGGGAATAGAAATGGAATTGCTGGTGGAGGCGGGAGTGGGAATAGAAATGGAATTGCTGGTGGAGGCGGGAGTGGGAATAGAAATGGAATTGCTGGTGGAGGCGGGAGTGGGAGTAAAAATGAAAGTGCTGGTGTGAAATCGGGAGTGGGAGCAGAAATGGAAGTCCTGATAGAGGCGGGAGTGGGAGCAGAATTGGAAGTGCTAGTGAAATGAGTAGTGGAGATCAGAGTTACCATAGAAGTTTCTTCCCCTTAAGATTGGGGGTATAAGAACGAACCCTGTATTGTCCCCCGGCGGGTTGAAGCCAACCTTTTTCAACCAGGTTTTTTAGGAGTACTCGGGACTTGTCCCTACCTATACCTAACTGTTCACGAGCATCTGTTGGGGTGATGGAGCGACCTAGCCTTAGCGCAAGCCTCATAAGTTCCTTCTCCAAGGGATTCAAATCCCCTAAATTTGTTTCATCTCCAAACCAACGCCCCATCCACTGTTGTAGCATCTGTTGACACATTC
The DNA here is from genome assembly GCF_002335525.1 of Effusibacillus lacus. Classification (NCBI taxonomy): domain Bacteria; kingdom Bacillati; phylum Bacillota; class Bacilli; order Caryophanales; family Alicyclobacillaceae; genus Effusibacillus; species Effusibacillus lacus. Next base: position 56,116 of record NZ_BDUF01000024.1, on the reverse strand, counting down.
GCGGCTTCTCCTTTATATCATCATAACTGAATCGCATGACGTCCCAGCCGTCCAGTATCAAGTGATTCTGCCTCAACAGGTGGTCGGCAAACTGCCTTCTGCTTAAGTCACGACAATGGGTGCTGTATCCGTCAATCTCAAATGCCACACGAAACGGGCGACGAATATAGGCGAAATCGATAAAACGGTAACCATCCTTAAAGTCCTGAATCTCATATTCCGGATGTAAGTAGTTAAAGTGACCGAAAGCAGGCCACCAAACCTTTTCCAGAAACAATTTCTCTCCATGCCCCAATCCTTCTTTCAATCTTCGGTGCCTTTCCCCCTTCCGCTTTTTTAAATGGGAATTGATCAACTGTTCAAAGGCCAAGTCAAACTTCATAAAACTCCTCCTTACCGACTTGTTTTTGTACAAAAATATAATACCATATTGTAGTTTTAAATAAATTATCAACTTGAAACTCACTATGTGCGGGTGGGGCATCTGGCGGGAGTAGGAGAAATGGGCGGAGCGGAAGACAGACAAAACAAATAAAGAGGGCCGAAGCCCTCTTCATCCTTTGCTGTTATTCCACTCTCTCAATGTCGGCGCCGATCTCCCGGAGTTTGTCCTCCAGTCGGAGATAGCCGCGATCGATGTGATGAAGCCCGTTTACTTCCGTCTCGCCTTGCGCGCCAAGACCCGCGATTACCAGAGCGGCACCCGCACGCAGGTCGCTGGCAGTCACACCGGCACCGGTCAGGATCGGTACTCCCGTAATCAAAGCCGTGCGGCCTTCCACCTTGATGTCGGCTCCCATGCGCTGCAGTTCCGCCACATGCATGAAGCGGTTCTCAAACACGCTTTCGGTAACCAGGCTGTTGCCCGGAAGGACGGTGAGCAGCGCCATCATCTGCGCCTGCATGTCTGTAGGGAATCCCGGATACGGCAGTGTCTTTACATCCAGATGCTTGTTGCCAGGTCCTCCGATCACACGGATCCCGTTCACATCCTCTTCAATCTGGATGCCTGCTTCTTTCATTTTGGCAATGACCGGTTTCAAGTGGTTGGAAATTGCCCCTTCCACATAGACATCGCCTCCGGTCATGGCTGACGCAATCAGGAAAGTGCCGGCCTGAATCCGGTCAGGAATGACCGCGTGGTTCGCGCCGCGCAAGGACTCGACGCCTTCGATCCGGATCACGTCCGTACCCGCTCCCCGTACGTTGGCGCCCATAGCGTTCAGATAATTGGCAAGATCCACGATCTCCGGTTCTTTCGCCGCATTCTCAATGATCGTCCTGCCTTCCGCCAGCGAAGCTGCCATCATGATGTTCTGGGTGGCACCCACGCTTTGAATGTCCAGGTAAATCCGGGTGCCCTGCAAACGGCGTCCCTCAGGCAATCGGGCTTCCACGTGCCCGTGTCCGACATCCACCTCCGCACCCAACGCTTGGAATCCTTTAATATGCTGGTCCACCGGTCTCGCCCCGATGGCGCAGCCGCCGGGCAGAGCCACGCGCGCTTTCCCCATACGGGCCAAAAGAGGACCCATCACCAAAAAAGAGGCCCTCATTTTTCGAACCAAGGATTCATTTGCGATCCACTCGTTTACATTGCGTGAATCGATATGCAACACACTATCGCCTTCCCGGCGCACTTCAGCGCCAAGACAACCGATCACTTCGCTGATCGTCTCCACGTCCGCCAGCCAAGGGACGTCTTCAATGGTGCTTGTACCTTCCGATGCAAGTATCGAAGCGGCAAGTATCGGCAAAACAGCGTTTTTGGCTCCGTCAACCTTCACGCTGCCCGACAGGCGGTTACCGCCTCGAATCAAAAACTTCGACAATGTTAGAACCTCCGCTCAGGGCGGGCCGCAGCCCTCATACTTTGCCTAATACTCAATTGTCACAATCGGAGAACCAACCAGTATGCGCGTCTTCGCGGAATACTCGTCATAATGAACCGCAACTTGCAAATTCATACGCTTCTTGTTGGTCATTATGTACTCCAAGACAATGGGAGAATACCCCGACACACTTGTCAGGGAATCGGAACGAATCCCCTCGACCTCGTTTGCTTCCACTGCCGCAAATATTCCGGATACGAGCTGATCCCGCTCCATACCTTCAATTCTATCATTGAAAAATCCCTTGATACAAGTGCTAATTTGTGGGGTTGCGCCGACTTGTGCGGCTGCTTGTTTTACTTTCTCTATATGTTCCGGGATATCCTGCAAGCGGTCCGATTCCCGCTCAATTTTTATCACCAGAACGGTCTGTTGAGGGTGTTCGGAAAGGTTCATGGAGGTAAGGATCAGAGAGACGGACGTGTGGGGGTCCCATTGCCCATAGAGTTGATACACATTCTGCCGCTCTTCGCTATTCTTGTGCTCCTGGGGGTCGGGAATGGCAAGTTCCGCATTTATTTTCCCGGCCATGAGCTTTAAAGCATCCATCGGGAGATATTGGGAGTTGACCACCGACCAATTGTGAACGCTGTAACCTTCCCCCTGCGCACCGCTTGCCGCGAAAGCGCGGTTGAGGAACTCACCCATGTGCAGCTTCTTGGCAGACCTGGCACCGCTGTGCAGTTCCCCCGCAAATGCCACTCCCGCCAGCAATGTGATGAACAGGAAGAATAAGACCATTTTTTTCATAAAAAAAATCCCCCCGCCGGTCAAGTCTAGTACCCTATCAACCAGCTTGACCCAATGCAAGAGGATATATACCTGCAGGAACTTTATCTCAGGTATTTGAGAAGCAGCGAGGCACTCAGATACTGCAGGAAAAATTGGCCCACCAGAAACCCGAGAACAATCGCGAATATCAGGCGGAGCATCATCGCCGGACCCCCGCGGTGATCCCGCAGGAACAGATCCCACTTCACGCTCCCCAGCGCGTACCAAGCGATAGAAATGGTCATCAGATACGTCAGCAGTTGGACAAGACCAAAGATACCGGTTGAAACCGGCAGCGACAAGCCTGGAAACATGGTTCCTCCTTCCCCCGCCGGATGCCCGGCAGCCTGACCTTGGAACTTAATCCTAGTGCTTTGCCGGCTGGTTGTCAAGAAATCGGGCTATACCCGTTTTGCTGGGCGATGAAGTCGAGATGCACCGTGTCCAGATCCAGCAGGGCAGGAGCCGGTTTTGCGAGATACTGGCGGGTATCGATTACTTTTACGTAACCCCCGCACTTCTCGCAGACGTGGATCTTCGCTGTCTCTTCCCCCTCAACCGTCAGGAAATGCATAGTCTCGAAGTCTTCGTTGCCGCAGTGAGAACATTTCAGCCGGTTCTCCCGCCAATTGTATTCACAGCGGGGACAATGCAGAACCTTCTCCCCCTTGTCCACAATCTGACCAAGACGTACCGGTTCGCCGCAGCAGGGGCACGCCTGCCCGCCCTCAGCCTGAACCGAGCCCTGAACCACACTTTCGCAATTCTGGGCCAATACCCGCAGATAAGGACGGATTGCGTGTTCCGCCAGGAAATGGGGAAGCCACTCCGGCAGTTGGTACTTGGCGGCAAATTTTTCGAAATAATAGGTGTTCATGGCCACCGTTTCCGCCACCCACTCCTCAACCATGGCTGCATCCAGAGATTTCAGCGCCTGTCGGAGTGGCGATTCGATTCCCTGTATGGAATCTGCCAACAGATCGACAAGCTGCCCCACCCAGGCCAGATACAGTTTGGAATCGACTGGCAGCGTCAGTCTCATGACAAGGGGAATCCGGTTGTTAACGGAGAGTGCCTCCAATGCGTGTTCATAGATCCCTGGCTCTATACTCTCCTGCCATTGCGTTTGCAGTTGGACAATTTTCTCTTGCAGTTCCCGATATTCCGGCGAAACATAATTGGACATGCTGGATCCCCCTTACTTTCCTTGCCGGCGCAGCTCATCCGCCCAGCGACCGTGATGTTCCTCCACATACTTCATGGGCACATACCCTTTGGTCATCCCCTTGATGGACACCCGGGATGACGGGTGACCGATGCTCAGATAAATATGGCCCACCACTACAGCGATGGCCAGACCGAAACCGATGTCATGGATCGGGTAGCTCCAGACTTGCAGCCATTTTGGAAAGTACTTGGGAAACCACATGAAGACCCCCGACAGGATTAGCAGCAAGAAAGAAAACATCTGCAGGATGGAGTTGAGCTTTTCTCCTGCATTAAAGAAGTCCTGCTTGGGCATATCCGTATGGAACCCAAAAAACTCCTTCGGGAATGCCGCAAAAAACTGGAAGTCATGCTTCTTCCAACTGAGAATCTGTTTCAACCAGTTCTTCAGACTGGCCCGGTCAAACACCAGCAGAATCAGGAACGGCACGACAAACACTACTGCAAAAATCCGGTGCAGCTGCCGGGCGGTGGCTGGCCCTCCCAGCACGGGATACAGCCAGTCGAAGAACTCGGTGTACATGGGAAGTCCGGTCACCAGCAGCGCCAAAAACGATGACGCATAGAGCCAGTGGGTCACGATGAATGTCCTGGTAAAACGTCTCACCATTTGTTGTTCCGAATGAATCCGGTTCCGGCTCATTGCTCCGATCCCCCTTCATTCTCAACTTGTTCCAAGTTTTCATGTCTCCTGAACAGGCTGTTGGAGATGAAGGCCCCAATTACCGCCATGGTGGTGACGCCAAACAATGCCTTGCCGATCGGCTGGGCATAATCCTTCCAGATGGTCGCCGACAATGGAACACGGGGGTCTTCCGGCAAGCCGAATACGCTCGGTTTCTCCGGCAGGACATAAACCGCATGGGTACCCCCTACTCCTGGCGGATTGTAAATGTTTGCATTCGGATAGAGCGGCTTGATCTCAGCCAAACGGGCTTCCGCCTGTTTGAGCATCGCTTCTTGCTCACCAAACACAATGGCATCTGTCGGGCAAGTAACGGCACATGCAGGCTGCATGTTTTTCTCAAGGCGATTGGTGCAGAGTGTACATTTTTGTGCTTTGTAATAGGTTTTGTCGTTCTGCTCATCCTTGTACTCGGCCAGTTCCACCACTTTGAACGGACAGTTGTTCACACAATAGCCGCACCCTATGCATTTTTCCGAATCAATGACCACCGAACCGAATTTGGTATACCCGATGGCGTTCTCCGGACAAACCTTGACACAAGCCGCTTCCTTGCAGTGCAAGCAGGCGCTGTGGCGGAAGAGCCAGTCCAGGGAACCGTCTTCTTGTTCATACTCGGTATAAGTGACCACGTTCCATGTGTGGGCGGTCGTTTTCTTATGGGATTGAATACTGCCCTGGAACTCCTGCCTCTCGGCGGGCAGATCGTTCCAGTTCTTGCAAGCGACCATGCATGCCCGGCAGCCTGTACATTTGGTAACATCAACAAGTTTGACAAACTCGGGCATTAGTCAATCCTCCTTACATCGCAAAGAAACGCTTTGTATTCAGGCATTGTGGTTTCCGGATCCGCAATGTTGGCGGTCAGATTGTTGGCCGTACCGCCGGTCACGATTCCCTTGTATCCGAAGTGCCATGGCATGCCGATCTGGTGGGTCTTTTTGCCTCGAATAACCATTGGCTTGAACCGCTTGGTGATCATCGCATATGCTTCAATACTTCCCCTTGCGGAAGTTACCAGGACACGGTCTTTGTTCTTGATCCCTTTCTCTGCCGCCAGTTCTTCACTGATTTCAATGAACATATGCGGTACCAGTTCGGAAAGCCACTCCTGATTTCTTGTCATCGCGCCGGACTGCCAATGTTCCGATACCCGGTAAGTGGTTGCAATAATCGGGAATTTGTCCTTGTCTCCCTTCTTGTTGCCCTCCTCGCTCCAAATTACGGAGACCGGATTGAACTGTACGCTGGAGAACGCATTGGCAACCGGGCTTTCATAAGGTTCGTAGTGTTCCGGGAAAGGTCCATCCTTACGAACCGCGAACAACCCGGCCACTTCATTGGGCATCATGATGAACGGTGTGGTTCCTCCGGCTGAAGTCGGAGCCTTGGTGGCAGCAAAGTCAGGCACGTCATGTCCGACCCATTTTTGCTTGGCTTCATCCCACCAGATGATTTCTTTCTTCTTGCTCCAGGGCTGTCCTGCCGGATTGGCTGCGGCACGGTTATACAGCACGCGTCGGTTCATAGGCCAAGCATAGGACCAGTTCAGGTAGTTGCCCATCCCTGTATCTTTGTTGTCGCGGCGTTTGGACAGGTTGCCCGCTTCCGGATAGAACCCGCAATAGATCCAGTTGCCGCTGCAGGTGGAACCGTCGTCTTTCAACTCTGCGAAGCCGGACAATTGCTTTCCGGTCTTGTAATCGTATCCATTGATTTCACGGGCCACAAGATCGATGTCCGGGTGATCGCCATGACCGTATTCCCAGTGCAGTGCATTAATGGGACGGGCAGCAGCGTCTGTGCGATTCTTATAGAGCGCCTTGATCTTCAGGGCCAACATGTGAATAATTTCCAGGTCGGCTTTCGATTCGCCTCTTGGCTTGATCGCTTGCCAACGGTACTGCATCCAGCGTCCGCTGTTGCTGATCGAACCTTCCTTCTCGTAGGACCCGCAAGCCGGAAGGAAGAATACTTCCGTCTTGATTTCCGCCGGGTTGCTGCCCGCTTCTTTCTGCCAGAAAGAAGCCGTTTCGGTTTCCCACAAGTCGACGGCAACCAGCCAGTCAAGTTTCGCCAGCGCCTTATGCTCTTTGCCTGCGTTAGGTCCGCCCACCACAGGATTCTGGCCGAATGCGAGCATCCCCTTGATGGTGCCTTTGTCCATGCTCTCAAAGATGGCAATATGGGAATAGTTTTTGTTCCCCTTCGGCAGGTACTGGTATCCAAACTCGTTTTCAGCCGTGGCGTTCGGACCGTAGAAGGCCTTCAGCAGGCTGACCATGAATTTCGGTTTGTTGATCCAGTACCCGCTGGTGGGTGTCTCGTTCTTGTTGTAGTCTGCCAAAGTAGCATGCTTGGCGCTTGCGGTTGGTGCGTTCAAGTAACCGGTCAGACTTCCGTACAGCAATCCGAAATCGGTCGATCCCTGTACGTTGGATTCCCCTCGGAGCGCGTTGATTCCCCCGCCAGGCAATCCGATGTTCCCCAGCAGCAACTGCAGAATCGCGTAAATCCGAACGTTTTGGGTACCGGTTGTATGCTGGGTTGTACCCATGGCGTACAGGATTGTGCCCGCTTTGTCAGGGCTGGAGGTTTCACAGAATGCTTTGGCTACCGCCAGAAACGCTTCTTTCGGTGTGCCCGTTACTGCACAAACGGTGTCCGCGTCATACCTTGAATAGTGTTTCTTCAGAAGCTGGTATACAGACTGTGGATGGGAGAGGGTTTCGTCCTTGATGATTTCACCCTTCTCATTTTTTTGGAATGCCCAGGTATCCGTGTTGTAGCTGCGTTTTGCCGCATCATATCCGCTGAACAAACCGTCGTTGAACGAATACTTGTCGCTGACAAGGAACGACGCGTTCGTGTAATGACGAACATATTCCTTTTGAATCAGGTCGTTCTGAAGTGCGTAATTGATGATACCGCCGATAAAAGCGATATCGGTGCCTGACCGCAAAGGAGCGTAGTAATCGGCAATTTTGGAAGACCGGGTATAACGCGGGTCTACCGAAATCAGCTTGGCTCCTTTTTCCTTGGCTTTCAGAATCCATTTGAAGCTGATGGGATGGTTCTCCGCCGGATTCCCGCCCATAATCAGAATGCAATCGGAATGCTGGAGATCAATCCAGTGATTTGTCATCGCGCCGCGACCAAATGAGGGTGCCAGACCGGCAACCGTCGGGCTGTGTCAAATCCGTGCCTGGTGTTCAATGTTGACCAGGCCTAACCCCCTCATCAGTTTTACGAGCAAATAATCTTCTTCGTTGTCCAGGGCGGCCCCACCGAAGCACGCAATCGCTTCGGTCTTGTTGACCGTGATCCCGTTTTCCGTTTCAACGAAGCTCTTATCACGGGTGTCTCTCACCTTCTCAGCGATTCGGGTGAGCATCCAATCCCAATCCTTCTCCTCCCATTTGCTGCTGCCGGGAGCGCGGTAGAGAGGTTTCAGCACACGCTTGCTTGAAGTGTACACCTGTCTTACAGCAGTTCCTTTGCTGCACAAAGCCCCCTGATTGATCGGATGATCAGGATCTCCCTCGGTGTACACCACATCATTGTCCTTCACATGAACCAGGATGCCGCATCCCACGGAACAGTACGGACAGATTGTGGGTGTCACTTTTGCCTTTTCGATTTTAAGTTCGCTTGCTTGTGCATGGACTTGCTTGTCATTGAAGCCCAATTCCACCACCGCCAACGTAACTGCGGTAGCTCCCGACAGCTTGAGAAACTGTCGGCGTGTCAAATCGACCATGTTGCTTCCTCCTAACTTAAGCTGAAGTAGAATCTGTTTGTTGTTATTCAGCAGCGACCTTTTGTGTATGATCGTTGATGATACGCCCATGGGATGTGTAGATCTGGACCATTTTTCCGCGAATATAACCGGCCACATCAATCTGCAGATAATTTGCCAACTGCAAGGCCTGACGAGTTGCAGCCGTTCTGGAACCGACGATCCCGATGCCAAATCGGGCCGCCTTGGCCAGCATTTCATAAGAGATGCGTCCAGTGGTCAGAAGAATCAATGTTTCCGGATGCAGTTCCTTTTGCAGCGCGTAACCGATTACTTTGTCGACCGCATTATGCCTGCCGATGTCTTCCCGGACATGAATTTTTCCTTCCATGTCCACAAGGCAGGCGCCGTGCATGCCTCCCGTCCTTAGATAAAGCGGCGAGTTCCTGGTGAAGGCTTGCATCCTGTCGGTCAGATAAGAACATGTGACTGACCGCCTGGATCTCACCTTCTTGAAACTCCGAATGTCCGATATGGACAGAAAGGTGGCCCCTTTTCCGCATCCTGCCGTATAATGCTTCTTTTGCTGCTGCCACCCGGGAGGGAGATTCGCTTGCGGATGCAAATCGGCCCAAATCTTCCCCCGCCCTTCCTCAATTCGCAGTTTGTGGATATCGCCGGGCGATTGAATCAACTTCTCGTTAAACAATTGACCGATGACCCAATCCTGCAAGTCCTGTTTCGTCAGTTGATAAGTTGCCAGTTCATACCCGTTCACATATAAAGTCACCGGGTATTCGTCCGGTGGTGTCTTGTTCAGCAACTTGTCCACCCCCTAGCGGGAAATGCGGTAATTTTATTCGGTTTTATGATAATCCTGGTGAAACATCATGACCATTGGGGAATCCCCCGATTGTAGGCCTCAAATTCTATCAATTTGGAGAAAGATTGTTCTTATTACACAAAAGAACACTCTCGTCACAATTCGTTCTCGATTCGGACAATAATTTATTTAATTTTTATCAATTTAAAATTGTAAATTGCACGGTTATTCAGATGTCGATTTAATCTTTTTTTACTTTTTTCGGAGTTTTTTTCATAGGGTATATGAGGTGTCTATTCAGTCATTTGTTATACAACTTTGTGGATGATAAAAGCGAGTGTGCTCCGGGCCACTTTTTCCACCAATATTTATCGGGGGGTTGTGTCAGAGGGGTGCCTATTCAGTCATTTGTTATACAACCTTGTGGATGATAAAAATGGGTATGCTCCGGGCCAATTTTTTCAACGTTTCGCTTGTTATATTAAAGTCACTTGCTTTATTAAAAATTACTTGCCCTTTTTGTTATGGTTTCTTACTATCCTGAAGTCTCTTGCCCATTTTGTGGAGGTTATTCACTTTCTTGTGGGTACCTGCTCACTTTGTAGAGATTGCTTACTACCTTGAGGTAACTCGCTTATTTGGAGAAGTTACTTTTTTACTTTTTATGTAACCCAAAAAATAACGGGTTACAGTGGCACTCGTACTGACGTGTATGTCTGGTTTAACCGGATGGAGCATGCGGTGGCAAGCAATTGCTTCATGGCAGGAAGTTCGTTCCGGCTGTGAATGTACTTGAGCTCACTGGGACAGAATTCATGCTCACCCCCCACCTTTTGCAGGAAGCGGAACCAGGCTGCATAGCGGGGAAAATATTTGACTTTAATTCGATCAAAGGATCGGATCCATTGTCGAAAAGGCTCCTGCTCCCACGTCAGGATTCCGGGATATGGCTTTTGTCTATACTTTACCAGATAGAATGCTGTATTTTGGGTGGGAAAGGCATTCCGATTGGATAGAAAGTTGTATGTTGGAGGGGTTTTGCACGGAATCCCAGTGTTTCTAAGTTTCGCGTGCCCGTTTGGCGGTTGTTCGTTTGGCGGTTGTTCTGCAGGAATTCGTTCAATAGGTTCTTCTCGCTTTGGAATATCTTTTTCAAATTCCTTCTCGATCAATTGCAGGACCTGCAGGATTTTGTGCCGCCAGTAAAATAGGGTAACATAACAGACCCCAACTTTGATGGCGGATGTGCGTAGGCAATCATCGTGAATCATACACTCCAGAAACTTGATCCATTTGTCAGGATGGTGGGTTCTGTGAAGGGGTGTGTGAGTGAGGTCGTTGAAGGTTTTACGGCAATCATTGCACTTGTAACGCTGACGGTCTTTATACCGACCATAGCATACAACCGCCAGGCTGTTGCAATGGGGGCACGAGACACCTTCCTTATGTTGTTGAGTTATTAATTCCTGAAGCACTTGCTGACAAGTATCAGGATCCTGATACCGGTGAAAGTAGCGTCGCAGACGCTCTTTCGCATCCTGCTTCGTTTCTCTGATAAACACAATAACCACCTCCACCCAAACGTATGTTCTTATTATATCACAAACTTACTAGTTGTCCATGCCCCATTACCCATACACATTTCTGGCCAACAAATGCAAACTATTCACTCATCTTCTATCCACATTTCCGTATAACAAAGCATGAAAAGTACCATGCACTCATCTCCCATCCACAATTCTGAATAACAAATGGATGAAAACAACTCATACTGCACCCCCCGGGCTGTAATTCGGTACTGATTTCGTCCTTCCATAAAAAAACCGCAGGCCATCCGTATAGGAAAAGCCTGCGGAAAACATCCACTCTGGAAATATTCACTTTGGTTATGCCGAATCCGTACCATGGCCAGACCGAAGTGGGTGCCATTGCCGGATCGGAGTTATGCTGTAGGTCCGAACCACTTCAACTGCGCCAGGACATCCAGAAAGACATCGGGAACTACCCCGAGTCCCACTGTTACAAGCAGTGCAAGTCCAATAACCACCGACAAGCTTGCGGACGTCTGCAGACGGGGTTCGATGCCGTCCGTCTCCTTGCTGAAGATTACCCGGATGACTCCGAAGTAATAGTAGAACGATATTACGGATGCGGCAAACATGATGCCTGCCAGCCACAAGGACTGGGTGTGAACCGCTCCGAGGATAATCATGAACTTCCCGAAAAATCCGGCCGTCACTGGCATCCCCGCCATGGACAGCAGGAACACGGTCAAGGCTATGGCCAAATACGGCGAACGTTGGTAGAGTCCGCGGAATGCATCGATCTTCTCATTGCCCGCATCGCGCGTCACAAGCGAGATGATCGCGAAGGCTCCCATGGTCATCACCACATAGATGCCGATGTAGAACACCAAGTTTGTCATGGACTGCAGCAGGTTGACAGAACCCTGAGCCTTGCCGAGCACCGCAATGGGAACCAGCAGATAGCCCGCTTGCGCGATGCTGGAGTACGCCATCAGGCGTTTCATGTTTTGTTGCGAAAGAGCCGCCACGTTTCCGATCACCATCGTCAGAATCGCCAGCACCACGACAATCATGTACCACTCCGTAATGAAGTTGGAGTAGAGGAACAGGATGACGCGGAACAGCATGGCGAATCCCGCCGCTTTGGACACGGCTGACAGGAAAGCCGTAATCGGTGTCGGGGCACCTTCATACGTATCCGGTGTCCACATATGGAACGGTACCATGGAGATCTTGATTCCAAATCCGGCCAGCATCATAACGAGGGACAGCAGGAACAGGAAGCGGAATTGCTCCCACATGGCGGTTACTGAATCCATGGCAATTGCGATATTGGTGGTGCCAGTCAGACCATAGACGAAAGACATTCCGTACAGTGTCAGAGCGGTTCCGACAGCCCCGATCATTAGGTACTTCATGGCGCCTTCCGCCGATTTCGCATAATTGCGACGCATGCCCACCAGAACATAGGATGCGATGGAAAGCAGTTCAAGGCCGACAAAGATTGTGATCAGATCGAGGGAAGAAGCCATCACCATAGCGCCTACAGTGCCAAACATCAGAATGTAGGTATATTCTCCCCTCGGCAGATTCACATGCTTCGTGTAATCCACCGACATCAACAGTGTGAGGGCGGCTCCCACCAGGAAAATCAGTTTGAAAATGTTGCCGAAATCGTCCAGAACATACAGGTATCCGGACAGGTGCTGCAACTGCTCGGCAGTTTGCAGTCTCACCATGTTATTGACTACCATTCCGCCCGCGATGGCAAAGAAAAGGATTCCCAGCCAGGGGAGGATATGTTTTTGCTCTTTCTTCATGAACAGGTCGATTGTCAGAAGCAGGAAGCCCCCCAGAACCAGGACTATTTCCGGCCCCATGACATTCCAAACAGACAAAAAATCCAATCGCTGTATCCCTTGCGGCATCGTCTATCCCCCTATCTTCGCGACAAGCTGAGTCAGTGTCGGGTTCATGATGTCGCCCAAAATTGCCGGATAGACACCGATCAGGATGACAATCGCCAACAGCAGCACCATCGGTACATATTCTGCCGCTGTTGCGTCCTGTGCCCCTTCCAGTACCATGCCGGGAGGCCCAAAGGTTGTGCGCTGCATCGCCCACAACAGGTACACGGCTGCCAGGATGATACCCAATGTTCCGATGGCAGACAGGATCGGGAACTTCTGGAACGCTCCCATGAAGGAGACGATCTCCGATACAAATCCGCTCATGCCCGGCAGTCCGAGGGACCCCAGTGCTCCTGCCAGAAGGAATCCCGACAAGACCGGAAGCTGTTTTGAGATTCCGCCCATCGCATCAATTCGAGCAGTACCTGTCCGGTGCTGAATGGCACCCACCAGGAAGAACAACAAAGCCGACAGCAGACCGGAGGAAATGGTCATGAAAACAGCTCCCTGCAGGCCCGCGCTTGTCATCGACGCCACGGCCAGCAGGACAATCCCCATATGGGAAATGGTGGAAAATGCCAGCAGGCGTCTCCAATCTTTCTGCACCAAGGCGACCATCGCGCCATACACAATGTTTATCACACCGAGCACCGCAATTGCGGTACCGAATGCAGCTATCATATCCGGCAATACGCCAACCCCGATCCGGAAGAGCACGTAGGCGCCCACTTTCATCAGCACGCCCCCAAGGATCATGGAGACCGCAGAAGAAGATTGCTCATGGGCGTCAGGCAACCAGGTATGGAACGGGAAGAAAGCTTCTTCGATCAGGATGGCCAGGAACAGGACAGCGAATACCCACATGCGATAGTCGCCAGGGATCATTTCGCCCGCCTGCTTGAACGCGTCCGCAATCTGCAGCATGTTAAAGCTCATGGATCCGCTGGTATAACCGGCGGCATAAGCCATTCCAAGAAATGACACAAGAATGCCGACAGAAGCAAATCCACGGTATATCAAAAATTTGGTCGCAACTTTCCGTTTGTTCTCGCCCCCCCAGATCCCAATCAGGAAGTACATCGGAATCAGGGTCAATTCAAGGAACAGGAAGAACAGGAACAGGTCAAGGGATACGAATACCCCAAACAGCCCTGTAACCAACAGCAGGAACCAGAAGAAATATTCTTTGGTCCGGTAATCGACCCGCCAGGAAGCCAGCACCGACAAGAAACTCACCAGCGCCGTCAGAAGCACAAACGGCAAAGACAACCCGTCAATCCCAAGGTCAAAGCCGATACGCAGCGGGACCGGCATCCGGTTCTGCTCGAATGCTGCCGGAATCTGAATCCAGTCCTTGATTACCTGGAACTGCATCTTCCCGGCCGCATCAAAACCGCCAAGCAATGCCAAGGCACCAGCCAGGGACAACAGGGTAGCCAGAAGCGCAATTCCCTTGATCTGGGATTTCGCACTGCCTGGCACAAACAGGATGATCAGCGAGCCAATCAATGGGAGAAGTGTAATCGCAATCAATAAGCTGTTCATTGGATTACACCTCCCATCCACAAGCTGACCGCAACAAGGGCCAGCACTCCAAGCGATGTCAACAACCCGTAGGTTTGAATCTGACCGTTTTGTCCGTACTTCAGTCCGACAGACGACTGATAGGCGGTGTAGCCTGCCAGCGACACCAATCCGTCCACAATCCAACGGTCGATAAAGTTAAGAATCCGTCCGATCCACACAAACGGAGTCACAATCAACAGGTGGTAAATCTCATCAATAAAGAACTTCCGGTAAGACAGCGTGTAGAACGGTCCGCTGATCCGTGCAACCTTCTCCGCATCAATGCTGCGTTTGCCATACATCAGGTACGCCAGGAGGATCCCCGCAATTCCCACCAGCACCGACACTCCTGCAATGCCAAAACTGAAGTCCGGCACAAAGCCGATTGTCTGATCGCCTTGCAGGAAGTGGCCAAAAGCGTGTCCGAGGAACGGCGCGTTGACAAACCCGATCACCAGGGACATGATGGCCAACAGCACCAACGGGATGGTCATCACCGGTCCGCTTTCGTGCGGATGCACCGATTGGTTGCCGCGATATTCCCCGGTAAAGGTCAGGAAGAAGACTCGGAAGATATAGAAAGCGGTAAAGAAAGCCGCAAGAGTCGCAAGGATTGCCAATACCCAGTTGCCGCTTGCAAAAGCGGCCGTAAGTATTTCATCTTTGGACCAGAACCCGGCAAAGGGCGGGATTCCGGACAAAGCCAGCGCACCGAACAGGAAGGTCCATGTGGTGATCGGCATTTTTTTCCAAAGGCCACCCATCTCCCGGATGTCCTGGGTATGCACCGCATGAATGACCGAGCCAGCCGCCAGGAACAACAGCGCTTTGAAGAAAGCGTGAGTCATCAGGTGGAATACGGATGCGACATAGGCACTCAGTCCCAAGGCCAGCATCATGTATCCAAGCTGGGAAATGGTCGAGTAAGCGACTACCCGCTTGATGTCATTCTGGGTCAAACCGATGATTGCGGCAAAAATGGCCGTTACGCCACCGATCACCGCCACTACCATCAGTGCCCCCTCCGACACGGCAAACAACGGAAAGGTGCGAGCAACCAAATAGACCCCTGCTGCCACCATCGTAGCCGCGTGAATCAATGCGGATACGGGAGTCGGGCCTTCCATCGCATCAGGCAGCCATACATGCAGCGGAAACTGGGCCGATTTTCCGACAGCCCCGATAAAGATCAGGATGGCTGACAACGTGATCAACGATTGCGGGGTCATTCCGAACATGACCTCGACAGGTGCAGCAGCCGCCGACGCTTTCGCAAATTCAAAGATCGATTGATACTCGAATGTCCCTGTTGCAAGGAACAACAGGATAATCCCGATGAACAGCCCCACGTCGCCAATCCTTGTCACGACAAAGGATTTCTTTGCCGCCGCTGCCGCTTCCGGCTTGAAATACCAGAACCCGACCAGCAAGAAGGAACACAGGCCCACAAGTTCCCAGAACACATACAATTGGAGCAGGTTTGGAGAAATCACAAGACCGAGCATCGAGAATACGAACAGGTTTAAGTACTGATAGAACACGCTGAATCTCTCGTCCCCGTGCATGTATCCCTTGGAGAACAACAGGACAAGCGTGCTGACAAAGGTGACCACCACCAGCATGATGGCGTTCAACTGTGTCACTTCAAATCCGACAGTCAAGGTGGTGTCCCCGAACTGCAGCCAGCGGAACGGATAAGATCCCGTATACCCGTTGGCCACCACGTCTGACATCACCAGCAAAGATACAACGAAGGAAGCCAATGACCCAATCACACTGATCGCGGCCACAATCCCCTCTTGTGCCCGTCTACCGAGAACCAACAGCAACAGGTAGGCCACAAGCGGGAAAAAGGGGACGAGCCATGAATAAGCTACCATGTTATCACCATCCAGTTTCGCCTTTTCTTTACCACTTGTTCAAGTTCATGTCTTTGACGTCGCTTGTGTTGCGGTTCCGGTAGAGAGCAATCAAAACGGCAAGTCCCACTGCCACTTCACAGGCTGCAATCACCATGGCAAACAGGGCAAACACCTGGCCGTTAATGTTTGGCGCAAGCCCCAATCGGGAGAATGCCACCAGATTGATATTCACCGCGTTGAGCATCAGTTCGATCGACACCAACACGATGATGATGTTCCGTTTCCAGAGTACCCCAAACAACCCGATGCAGAATAATACGGCCGCCAACAACAGGTAACGTACAATCGTCGGCTCCATTATTCCTCCCCCTTCCGCGCCAGAATGATGGCGCCGACCAGTGCCACAATCAATACAACGGAAACCAGCTCAAAAGGGATCGCATACACATTGTAAACCGCATCCCCCACAGCTTTCACCGAGCTGTCCCCCCAGGGCGGCACCGGATCCTTTGGCGAGATCTGTTGCCAGTTGGTCCAATCGACGGAGTTAAACCCCCAATACAGCAGCGCCAGCAATCCGCCGGCCGCAAGTCCGGCCATTACGGAATGGGTATTCACAGGTGTCTGTTCTTGCGATCCGTGATTGGTCAGCATAATCGCAAACAGCATCAGGATTGTGATGGCGCCGGCGTAGATCAATACCTGGGCAAAACCTACAAAATCCGCATCCAGCAGGATGTAGATTCCGGCGACGCCGATAAACACGCCGCCGATCAACAAAGCCATGTAGATGACCTTGCGGGCGAACAACATAGCGACCGCCGACCCGATCACAAGCAAACTGATGAGGATAAAAGCAATCATTTGACCGGTAAACACTGGCAATGCCATCTATTTGTCACCTGCTTTCACGGCTTCGACTTCTTTGTGTTCCGTAGTCTCTTTGTCTGTCTCTCCCGTCTTCAAACCCTTGCGCGCATCGTGCTGCCTTCCGTTTTCCGCCAGCCACTCGATGTTTTTGTAGAGGGCGTCCCGGCTGTACTCGGCCAATTCAAACGTATCGGTCATCTGAATCGCCTCCGTCGGACACACCTCCGTACAAAGATCGCACAGGATGCAGATCTCAAAGTTAATGTCGTAGGTCTCAATGTGCAGCTTCTTGTCTTCCCCGCGGCTTCCCGAAAGGGAAATGCAGCTTGTCGGGCAAATCCGGGCACATTGGTTGCAGACAATACAAAGTTCCGGATAAAACTTGTGCACACCACGGAAACGGTCCGGCCATTCCGGCTTCACTTCCGGGTACATGAGAGTGTACTTTTTCTTGGGGATCTGACTGATGGTTACGCTCAGCCCTTTAAACAGTCCAAACATCGTATCCCCCCTGTTACACCGCGAGCTTGATCGCTGCAGTGAGAATGATGTTAAGCAGTGACAACGGGATCAGGACTTTCCAGCTGAAGGTCATCAGCTGGTCGTTCCGCACGCGGGGAAATGTAGCCCGCAGCCAGAACATCAGGAAGATAAACGCTCCCGCCTTGATGGCATACCACAACCAGCCGGGAAGCAACGGTCCCGACCAACCGCCGAAAAAGAGGGCGGCAGCCAGTCCTGCCATAGCCACGATATACACGTACTCGGCCAGCATGTAGAAGGCGAACCGGAAACCGGAGTACTCGGTGAAGTATCCGGATACAAGCTCCGATTCCGCTTCCGGCAAGTCAAAGGGAGTCCGGTTCAGCTCGGCTGTTGCGGCAATGATAAAGATGCAGAAACCGAGGAACTGCGGAACCACATACCAGACATAAGGGAATTTCTCCTGTGCTTCGACAATCTCCACAATGTTCATCGAACCGGCCATGAGAATCACGCCCAGCATCGACATGGCAAGCGGAATCTCATAGGCAATCATCTGGGCGGCGGAACGGAGCCCGCCGATAATCGAATATTTGTTGTTGGACGCCCAACCGCCCAACATTACACCGATGATGGAGAGGGCAGACAGGGCAATGTAATAGATAATGCCGACATTCAATTCTGCTGTAAACAGGTGGGTCGCTGTATAAGGAATTACCGCAAGTACCATGAAAGCCGGCACATAGGTGATCATCGGGGCGATCAGGAACATCAGCCGGTCCGCTTTCCCTGGAATGATGTCTTCCTTGATTAAAAGCTTCAGGATGTCGGCGAAGGACTGGAACAATCCCAGGGGACCCACCCGGTTCGGGCCGATGCGACCCTGCATCCAACCGATGATCTTCCGTTCAAAATAGATGGTGTAAGTGACAACGCCCAGAACGACCCCAAGCACGGCAATACCGCCCAACAACATAATGAGTGCAGTCTGCGGCGTGAAAGGTTGATTGATCCACTCCCACATTATGCGTCAACCTCCCCAAGGACAATGTCTGTTGCACCCAGTATGGCAATGAAGTTGGACATGCTTTGCCCTTTGAGCAGGCTCGGCAGGATCTGCAGGTTATCGAAGGACGGGCGACGAATCTTCAGCCGGTAGGGTTTGTCTTTCCCCTCGGAGACGATATACACGCCAAGTTCCCCTTTGGCAGCCTCAATTCCCGCATAGTACTCACCTGCAGGCACACGCAGAATCTTCGGCACTTTGCCCATGACAGGCCCTTCAGGAATCTGCTCCAGCGCCTGTTCCACAATCTTGATGGATTCTTCCATCTCCAGCATATGGCACATGTAACGGTCGAAGCAGTCGCCGTTGCTGCCCACCGGCACCTCAAAATCGAACCGGTCGTAAATGGAGTACGGTTTGTTCTTGCGGAGATCCCATTTGAATCCGGTACAACGAAGATTAATGCCGGACAGTCCGTAATTGATGGCTGTCTCCGCATCATACACGCCGACCCCTTTCACGCGGCTCAGGAAGATCTCATTGCCTGTGACAAGGTCATGATACAACTTCAGCTTCTCCCGGAAGTGCGGAATATAAGCGCGAATCTCGTCGAGCCATCCTTCCGGAGCATCATATTTGACTCCGCCAACACGCATATAGTTGTAGGTAAGCCGCGCGCCGCAAATTTTGTTAAAAAACTCGCAAATGGTCTCCCGTTCCTGAAACGCATACAGGAAGGGACTCATGGCACCCAAGTCCAACAGGTAAGCCCCAAGAAACAACAGATGGGATGCCACCCGGTTCAGTTCGGCAACGATTACCCGCAGATATTCAGCCCGCTCGGGAACCTGCACATCCATGGCTTTCTCTACCGAATTCACGATCGCATGGTTGTTCAGCATGGCTGCAAGATAATCCAGACGGTCGAAGTACGGGATAATCTGTTGATACTGCAGGTCTTCCGCCAACTTTTCCGTTCCGCGATGCAGGTACCCAATCACGGGAGTCGCTTCGGTGATCATCTCTCCATCAATCTTTACAACAACTCGAAACACTCCGTGGGTAGACGGATGTTGAGGGCCTACGTTCAAGAGCATCTCTTCCGTGCGAATTTCTGCCATCTCCCTCTACTCCTTCCACGGGCTGAAATCTTTGCGCAATGGATAGCCCTCATAATCTTCAGGCATCATGATTCTGCGGAGATCCGGATGACCGGTGAAGTTCACGCCCAACAGATCGTAGATCTCGCGCTCTTCCCAATTCACGCCGTTGTAGACCGGGGTGAGGGAAGGAACTTCCGCGTTGTCGCGGGGAGTCCGGGTCTTCACGGTAATGAAATACCCGTGCTTCATCGAATACAGATACAGGACAACCTCAATATAGCCTTTGTCGGGATAATCGGTTCCCGCCATCGCTTCCGGATAATCAAACAGCAATTGGGAATCATCCCGTAAAAATTCGACCACCGTCCGCCAGTGTTCCCGCTTGATCACATAGGTCGGCTGGTACTTGGCGAGGACTGCCTCTTCCAGAACCTCTTCCCCGAACTTCCCTGCGATCAGTTGACGGAACTTGTCGAGGACCTTCTGCGCCTCTTCCTTCTTCGGATCCGGCTTTTCTTCCGCCGGCTCTGCCTTGGCTGCTGCGGCCGCTGCAGGCTTGTCAGCCACAGGCTTCGCGGCAGCCGGCTTCACAACCGAAGCTGCCGGTTTCGCCGCTTCGGTTTTCCCCTCTTCTGCCTGCTTTCCCGGCTCCTTAACGCCGGACGCCTGCGCCTGTTCCGCCGGTTCAGCCGCACCGACGGCTTGCTCGGGCGGCAGCTTCTCCGCTATTTGATCCTCAGGCTTCGGCGACTCCTGTTTTTTGGGGTCCGCTTCCGCAGGAGCCAGTTGTTCCGATTCCCCGTTCACTTTGTTCTCTTCCGTCACGTACGAGGCACCTTCTTTCCTTTAGCCTCCAGCCGGATTTTTTCCTGGAGCTTGTTCAATCCATAGATCAATGCGGGAGGAGAGGGAGGACATCCGGGAATGTAAACGTCCACCGGAACAAACTGGTCCACACCTTTGACAACCGAATAGGAGCGAACGTAGGGACCGCCTGCGGTTGCGCAGGATCCCATGGCCACCACCCACTTCGGTTCCGGCATCTGATCATAAAGACGCTTGATCAGCGGGGCCATTTTTTTCGTAACCGTACCGGACACGATCATGCAGTCCGACTGTCTTGGCGAAGCACGGAAGATGATGCCAAACCGGTCCAGGTCATAGTGGGATGCCCCTGTCCCCATCATCTCAATGGCGCAGCAGGCCAGTCCAAATGTCATTGGCCATAAGGAGTTGCTGCGCGCCCATGCTTTTATCTGTTCCAACGCCCCGACAAAAACGCCGGCTTGTTGGAGTTCCATCGATTCTTCAGACGTAAAACCTTCAAATTCTACCCGGGGTTGTTGGCTATACCCTTTGATTACGTCCATTCCAGCACCTTCTTTTTCCAAGCGTAGGCAAGGCCAATCACCAGAAGTCCGATGAAGATCAACACTTCAATCAGGCCGAACAGCCCCAGATCCATGAAAGAAATCGCCCACGGATACAAAAACAGGATTTCCACATCAAATACCACGAACAGCAGCGCAAACAGGTAATACCGGATGTTGTAACGTACTTGCGCTTCTCCGAAGGGCTCGAGACCGCTTTCATAAGTGGTCAGCTTGTTGGCGGTCGGTTTGTTCGGACGCAAAAGAGGCCCGAGTACCATAAGCGAGCCAACGGGGAGTATGATGCCCAACAGCAGGAACAAGGTTACAAATAAATAACTGTTCCAGTATTCAAACACGAGGCACTCCTCCATTATGAGAAAGTTTTCACACAACGTATCTATTATAGCATATTAAGTGTTCACGGGAATGACAAAAATCACGGGAAAAAGCCCACCTCGCCGCATGCGGGTGGGCTCTCCGGTTATCTCCGGTCCTTGCCTTTTGCAACTTGCAGACGGTTGACAGCTCGTTGCAGAGCAAGCTCCGCACGGCGGAAATCGAGATTCTCCTGACCACTTGCAGCCAAGCGTGCTTCCGCTCGTTCACGGGCACGCTCCGCCCTGTCAATGTCGATTTCTTCAGGCAGTTCGGCAGCTTCTGCCAGGATGGTCACCTTCTGCGGTTTCACTTCCAGGAATCCGCCGGTAACTGCAACGTGCTGTTCGCTTCCGTCTTTCAATTTCAGTCGTACAGCCGAGATCTTCAACGTGGTGACCAGCGGCGTGTGACCGGGAAGAATACCTACATCTCCGGCGCCGCCGCGCGCAATCACCATCTGAACGTCATCGCTGAACACGATTCGCTCAGGCGTAACGATTTCAAGCGGAACGGTCTTCATATCGATTCCCTCCTACGGTCAGACAGACCTAGGACTGTCTCTTGGCTTGCTCGACAGCTTCTTCTATCGTTCCTACATAAAGGAATGCACCTTCCGGCAGGTCGTCGTGCTTGCCTTCGAGGATCTCCTTGAAACCGCGAACCGTTTCCTTAACCGGAACGTAAGCGCCCGGAGTACCGGTAAACTGTTCCGCAACGTGGAACGGCTGGGACAGGAAACGCTGGATCTTACGGGCACGGGCAACTGTCAACTTGTCTTCGTCAGACAGTTCGTCCATACCAAGGATCGCGATAATATCCTGCAATTCACGGTAACGCTGGAGAACCGCCTGAACGCCACGAGCCACCTGGTAATGCTCTTCCCCTACGATGTCCGGAGACAGAGCGCGGGAAGTGGATGCCAACGGGTCAACCGCCGGGAAGATCCCGAGTTCGGCGATCTTACGGTCCAGGTTGGTGGTTGCATCCAGGTGAGCGAACGCCGTTGCCGGAGCCGGGTCGGTATAGTCGTCGGCCGGAACGTAGATCGCCTGAATCGAAGTGATCGATCCTTTCTTTGTCGATGTAATCCGCTCTTGCAGCTGACCCATCTCTGTTGCGAGGGTCGGCTGGTAACCCACCGCGGACGGCATCCGTCCAAGCAGGGCGGACACTTCGGAACCCGCTTGGGTAAAGCGGAAGATGTTGTCGATAAAGAGCAGGATGTCCTTGCCTTCCGCGTCACGGAAATACTCTGCCATTGTCAGACCGGTCAAAGCAACGCGCAGACGCGCACCCGGCGGCTCGTTCATCTGACCGAAGACCATCGCGGTCTTGTCGATAACTCCGGAATCCTTCATCTCGTGGTAGAGGTCGTTCCCTTCACGGGTACGCTCCCCCACACCGGCAAATACGGAGTAACCGCCGTGCTGCTTCGCGATGTTGTGGATCAATTCCTGCATCGTAACGGTCTTACCTACGCCGGCACCGCCGAACAGACCGATCTTGCCGCCCTTGATGTAAGGGGCGAGCAGGTCGATAACCTTGATCCCGGTTTCCAGGATTTCCACTTTGGTCGATAGATCCGTGTATTCAGGAGCCGGACGGTGAATCGGATGTCTTTCCGTCACCTCTACCGGACCTTGTTCGTCAATCGTTTCACCCAGCACATTAAAGATGCGGCCCAGGGTGGCAGTACCAACGGGCACCGAAATGGCAGCACCGGTGTCCACAGCTTCCATGCCGCGAACCAGTCCATCCGTTGATGACATGGCAACGCAGCGAACCACGTTGTCACCCAGATGAACGGCCACTTCGATCGTCAGATTGATATCACGTTCGTTCTCGTTTTGCGCTTTATGAGTAATAGTCAGTGCGTTGTTCAATTCGGGAAGCTGGCCTTCCGGGAACCGAACGTCCACGACCGGACCCATTACCTGAACAATACGTCCAGTGTTCATCATTGTCCCTCCTATCATCCGTCTACTTCAGAGCTTCGGCACCGCCGACGATTTCTGTAATCTGCGTGGTTATTGCAGCCTGACGCGCACGGTTCAACGACAGTGTCAACGATGCAATCATTTCGGTTGCATTGTCTGTTGCGTTGCCCATCGCAGTCATCTGGGCACCGTGTTCGGAAGCTTTCGATTCGAGCAGCGCAGAGTAAATGAGTGTTTCAGCATATTTCGGCAGAAGCGCGTCAAGCACTTCTTCTTGAGACGGCTCATACAGATAACCAGAGGTGACTCTGGCTTCCCCCCCGCCAACATCGGACAAGGGAAGGATCTGTTTGGTAACCGGAATCTGCGAAATCGCAGACTTAAACATGTTGTATACAAGGTAAACCTCATCATAGGTGCCGTCTTCGTAGTTCTTCACGACCGCTTCGGTCACGCGTTTGATGTCGGCATAGGTTGGAAAATCCGCCAGTCCGGTGATCTCCCCTACTACGGGATATCCGCGCTTCACGAAGAAATCGCGAGCCTTCCGGCCTACCGCAAAGATTACGTATTCATCTTTGGGTTTATCCCTGAATTCATTCAACGCATGCCTGATCACTTGAGCGTTAAAAGCTCCTTTAAGACCGCGGTCAGCGGCAATCACCACATAGCCGATTTTTTTCACAGGACGCTTGACGAGCATCGGGTGTTTGGCTCCGCCACCTGCTTTCGCAATACTCCCAATCACTTCCTGCAGCTTAGCCGCATAAGGCCGGGCCAGTGTCACCCGCTCCTGGGCACGGCGCAATTTGGCGGCTGCGACCATTTTCATCGCTTTGGTGATTTGCTGGGTGTTCTTGACGCTTCGAATACGACGCCGTATATCGCGAGCATTAGCCATCTCGTTTCACCACCTTTTGAGTGACTTGCATGGGCTCCAACATCATGGAGAGGGTGGGGCCACCGTCGGTTCTTAACCGACAAACTGCGCTTTGAACTTCTCCACAGCTTGCTTCAGAAGGCCGACAGTCTCATCGGAGAGGTCTTTCGTTTCGACGATCGCCTTCGGGATTTGCGGGTAGTTGGTATCGACAAACGCCAGGAATTCTTTCTCGAACCGGCGTACGTTTTCAACAGCAATGTCATCCAGATACCCATTGGTACCGGCCCAGATGGAGATCACCTGCTTCTCAACCGGCATCGGCTGGTATTGACCCTGCTTCAGCAGCTCGGTCAACCGGGCGCCGCGATTGAGGCGAGCTTGAGTCGCTTTGTCCAGGTCGGAACCGAACTGGGCAAACGCCGCCAATTCACGATATTGTGCCAACTCAAGCTTCAATGTACCGGCAACCTTCTTCATTGCCTTGATTTGGGCAGCCCCACCTACGCGGGAAACGGAGATACCGACGTTCAGCGCCGGACGAACACCCGAGTAGAACAGGTCTGCTTCCAGGAAAATCTGACCGTCGGTGATGGAGATCACGTTGGTCGGAATATAGGCGGATACGTCACCCGCTTGCGTTTCAATAAACGGAAGTGCAGTTAACGAACCGCCACCCAGTTTGTCAGAGAGCTTTGCAGCACGCTCGAGCAAACGGGAATGCAGATAGAACACGTCCCCAGGGAACGCTTCGCGTCCGGGAGGACGGCGCATCAACAGTGACAATTCACGGTATGCGGCCGCTTGCTTGGAGAGGTCATCATATACGCAAAGAACTTTGCCGCCTTTGTACATGAAATACTCTCCCATTGCACAACCTGCATAGGGCGCCAAGAACAGGAGCGGTGCAGGTTCGGATGCGGATGCGGTTACTACAATGGTGTACTCCATTGCGCCGTGCTTGCGGAGGGTTTCCACAACCTGCGCAACGGTGGATTGCTTCTGACCGATGGCAACGTAGATGCAGATTACGCCTTTGCCTTTCTGGTTGAGGATCGTATCGATGGCAACAGCCGTTTTACCGGTCTGACGGTCACCGATAATCAATTCCCGCTGGCCGTGTCCAATCGGAATCAGGGCATCGATTGCCTTGATACCGGTTTGCAGCGGCTCATGAACCGACTTCCGGTCGATAACGCCCGGTGCCGGAGATTCAATCGGACGGTATTCCTTGGTCTCAATCGGACCGCGGCCGTCAACAGGTTGACCCAGGGAGTTCACTACCCGACCGATCAACGCTTCCCCTACGGGAACCTGAGCGATGTTACCGGTACGCTTAACGGTATCGCCTTCCTTGATTCCGGATACCCGGCCCAATATAACGACACCCACGTTGTCTTCTTCCAGATTGAACGCCATCCCGACTTCACCGTTCGGGAATTCGAGCAGTTCGCCGGCCATTACTTTCTCAAGTCCGTGGATACGGGCAATCCCGTCACCAACCTGGATTACAGTACCGACGTCATATACTTGAATATCAGATTGGTAATTCTCAATCTGTTGTTTGATTAACGCACTGATTTCTTCAGGACGAATGCTCATTTTTTCACCCCTATCTACCGAACTTGGTTCCGCTTAAGATTCTGACTGAAACGATCCAACTGCCCTTTTATGCTTGCATCGATTACACGGCCACCGACTTGCAGACGAACTCCTGCAATCAGTTCCGGATTAACCGATGAAGTAATGTCGAGTTTCTTGCCGCACGCAGCGCCAAGCTTTTCCCCGAGTTCATTCAGATCGTTTTCGGACATGGGTACCGCCGTCTCCACATGGGCTTTGACTTGTCCCCTGTGTTCATTGGCCAATCGTACGTATTCTTCATAAATAAACTCCAAATGGTCTTCACGTCGGCGATCCAGCAACAGGTTCAACAAGTTCAGCGCCGTGCGGGAAATCGCTTTTCCAAAAAGCTCATTGACCTGCCGTTTTTTCACATCCGCCGAAATTGCAGGATGCTGAAGAATACGCTTCAACTCAGGATACTCATGCAGGGCTGCGAGTACAGTGGATAAATCAGCTTCCATGCCGTCTACAACGTTCTGTTCTTTTGCGATGGAGAAAAGCGCGTCCGCGTAACGTTTCGCTACCGCTCCGCCTAGCATACGCGTTCCTCCATCTCCTTAACCGCTTCGTCAAAAAGGGACTTGTGCTTTGCAGCATCCACTTCTTTGCCTATGATCTTGCCCGCAAGAAGAACGGACAGTTCCGCCACTTGTTCTTGCAATTGGGCAATTGCCAACTCTTTTTCGCGATTGATGTCAGCAACAGCTTCATCCTTGATCCGCTTGGCTTCCGCTTCAGCGGCGGCGAGGATATCAGCCGCTTGTTTTTCACCGGTACGACGGGCGTTTTCCATCATCTCAGAAGCCTCTTTCTTAGCTTGCTGAATCGCTTCCTGATGCTGCTTTGCCAGCTTTTCGGCTTCCTGGCGATGCTGCTCTGCCGTAGCGATTTGATTTTCGATGTATTGCTGACGGTCGTTCATCATCTTCATCAACGGACCGAACGCAACTTTCCTGAGGATGAGGAACAAGATCAAGAAGACGATCAATTGAAATAACATGGTTCCAAGTTGAAATTCCACCTGTTTTCACTCCTTTCTCAAAGGACAAGGACAAAAGAATGGCGAGTACAAGTTCATCTTGTCCCGCCCAACGAGGCTCAGAGAGTCCCGTTACAGATTACAGACGACCGAAGAGGATCAAACCGATAGCCAAAGCGATAACCGGGAGCGCCTCTACGAGACCCAGACCGATCAACGCTTGGGTGAAGAGCAGACCGCGAGCTTCAGGTTGACGTGCAATCCCTTCAATATAGCGACTCATAACCAAACCGTTACCGATACCAGCACCAACTGCTGCAAGACCCATAATCAAACCAACTGCAATTGCGAAATCCATTCTAAATTCCTCCTTGTAATAATTCGTCCAAACGATTTTTGGAATTGTATATTAATGATCGCCATGCGGAAGCTTTTGCCCGATATAGACAAGTGTCAATACAGTAAAGACAAACGCCTGTACCGTACCCACAAACATTGAGTAACCCAACCACACCAGCATCGGAATTCCGCCAGCGAGAGAACCGGCCACCCAGCCCATCGACAGCGGCAACCCCACAAGAATTGCCAGCAAAACCTCGCCGGCAAAAATGTTGCCAAACAAACGGAGGCCGAGAGTCAGGAACTTTGGAAGTTCTTCCACCAAGTGCAGCGGCAGCATTGCCGGATTCGGAGAAACCCAGTGTTTAAAATACTCCCCCGGCCTGCGAAGACCCACAAAGTGACTCAACAGAACCATCGCGATCCCCATTGCCATCGCCACGTTGAAGTTAGCTGTGGGAGACATCCAGAACGAGTAATGTCCTTCTTCATGAATCCCCAGTCCTTGATGAGCCTCGGCGGTAACGTTCGTGATCAACCCGATTTGGTTGGAAACGAAAATCCAGATAAACAACGTCAGACCGAGCGGCACCCACTCATCCGCATGCTTGGCTCCAACGGTATCCTTGGCAAGACCGCGGATGAAATCAATGATAGCTTCCAGGAAGTTCTGCATCCCGCTTGGACGTCGAACATCCATACGCCGCACAGCTGCCATCGCAATCAGGATTACAATCAACGAAACAATCACCGACATCAAAGCAACCGTCAGATTCAGAGTGAATCCAGGTATACCGAAAAGTTCAATCGTTGGAAATAAATGCTCCATCATTTCACCCCTTCCGGTTTGGAATCCTTTGTTGTCCCCTATTCACAAACATGTCTACGAATATGACAACCTGATATGTAAGCAGTGCAAATATCAGCGCGTAGACATTTGGATAGGAGAGCTTGTTTGCAATCATCACAGCGACAGCGATGGCCGCAATCCTCGACACAAACGGGACGATCGGCTTGTTCTTGCCACCCCTCGCCGCGGTTGCAGCCCCCATCTGGGCTTGTCTGGCAAAGCTTACCGCAAAGTAAACGCTTACCGCTGATCCTATTGCCAAACCCGATACAATCGACTTCCAGGCAGGCACGAGAGCCCATAATACAAACCACACCAAGGTAAAGAGGATTGTGTATCTGACCGTTCTTTGCACATATTTCTTTGCATCTTCCATACACTCAACGGCTCCTGGTGTTTCACTAGGTAAAACGGGTGTATCTCGTGGTGAAATCGACCTAGACCATCGTACAATAGCCAGGTTTGATTGTCAACGAGAATAAATCCTTTTAATTTCGGCGCAATTTCAAGCTTCACGGATCGTTCACAATTCTGTCAAAGTTACCCAACCCGCTGTCTTTACGACCATTGTCTCCGGCCTCCTGGCGGCCCGGGAGCGGTCCCGAAACTCGGGGTTGGTTGAAATTACATTCTTTCCACTATCATCGAAACGCCCTGGCCGCCGCCGATGCAAAGGGTTGCAAGTCCCCGTTTGCCGTCCCGTTTCTCCAGTTCGTGCAACAGCGTCACCAGAACACGTGCACCACTGGCACCAATCGGGTGACCCAAAGCGATGGCGCCACCGTTTACGTTCAGCTTCTCGCGGGGAATCTCCAGGTCTTTTCCAACCGCAAGGGCCTGAGCGGCAAAAGCCTCGTTGGCTTCAATCAGATCGATCTCATCCATTCGCAGGCCGGTTTTTTCCAATACTTTACGTGTCGCAAAAATCGGCCCCAGCCCCATGATCGACGGATCCAGTCCCGCAGAGGCATATGCGGCAATCCGGGCAAGAGGTTTAACGTCCAGCTCGGCTGCTTTGTCCGCCGACATCACCAGCAGGGCGGCAGCCCCGTCGTTGATTCCCGAGGCGTTCCCCGCTGTAACGGTTCCTTCTTTCTTGAAGGCGGGGCGAAGCTTTGCCAGTACCTCTGCAGTGGTCCCGGCTCGCGGATACTCGTCTTTGTCAAACAGCACCGTTTCCCCTTTTTTTGCAGGGATTTCAACCGGCACAATCTCTTCCTTGAACCGGTTGGAATTGACAGCCGCTTCCGCTTTCTGCTGGCTCCACGCGGCGAATTCATCCTGTTCCTCTCGGGACAGGCCGTATTTCTCCGCCACGTTCTCGGCCGTGATTCCCATGTGGCAATCAAAGAATGCGCACCACAACCCATCGCGAATCATGGAATCAACCGCTTTGGCATCCCCCATCCGGAACCCGGTGCGGGCTCCTTCCAGCAGGTAGGGTGCGCGGCTCATATTTTCCATGCCACCGGCAAGGATGACATCCGCATCTCCCGCCTTGATCGCCTGCGCCGCCAGCATTACCGCTTTCAGACCGGATCCGCAGACTTTATTGATCGTTATCGCCGGAACCGATTCATGGTACCCCGCTTTGACCCAGGCCTGGCGAGCGGGATTCTGGCCAAGTCCGGCTTGCAGCACGTTTCCGAGAATGACCTCATCCACCTGTTCATGGCTGACACCGGCCCGGGCGAGCGCTTCTTTCAGCACAATGCTTCCCAACTCGGTTGCGGGCACCCCGGCAAGCGATCCTTGAAAACTTCCGATGGCCGTGCGAACGGCACTGACGATTACTGCTTCTTTCCCCATTTTTTCTCCTACCTCTCCCAAAGAATTGTCTCTATGTGAAAGTAGTTCTGGATGCCCTTGTTTAGTGTGCCTGCCAGTTGTTTCCACTATACGCCACACCCCACCAAGTGACGTGAAGCTCTGATGATAACTCCGAGTACTTGGCGGGGACCCCGAAAAATCATTAAACTTCAAACTCGTCGGGACGTTCGCCGCGACCATAGTGGTACAGGATGGCTTTTACGATGCGATCGGATGCCAAGCCGTCCCCATACGGGTTGGCCGCAATCGACATGACCCGGTGGGCCTCTTTGTTGTTGAGAAGCTCGCAGGCCAATCTGTAAATTGTGTCCTCATCGGTTCCCGCAAGCTTAAGCGTGCCTGCGGCAATTCCCTCCGGCCGCTCCGTGGTGTCACGCAACACCAACACGGGAACCCCCAGGGACGGAGCTTCTTCCTGGATACCCCCGGAATCGGTCAGGATCAGATACGACCGGGACATGAAATTATGCGTATCCACCACATCAAGCGGGTCGATCAAATGGACCCGGGGATGTCCGCCCAGAATCGCCCGTGCCGGTTCCTGCACAGCCGGATTCAGATGGACAGGATAAACCAGCGCCACGTCTTTATGATCCTCCACAATGCGCCGGACCGCCCGGAAGATGTTCTCCATCTTCTCCCCCAGATTCTCGCGACGGTGAGCGGTCATGAAGATTAACCGCTTCCCGTGGCCCACTTGATCAAGGATCGGGTGTCTGTAGTCGGCTCTTACCGTAGTTTTCATGGCGTCAATTGCCGTATTCCCCGTAACGAAGATCTTATCCGGATTCTTGTTCTCCTGCAGCAGGTTCCTTGCGGAATCACTGGTGGGAGCGAAGTGAAGGTCGGCCATCACGCCTGTCAGTTGACGGTTCATCTCTTCCGGGAAGGGAGAGTATTTGTCATAGGTGCGAAGCCCCGCTTCCACATGGCCAATGGCAACCTGCTGGTAAAATGCGGCAACTGCCGCGACGAAAGTGGTGGTGGTGTCCCCATGGACCAGCACAATGTGCGGCTGGACCTCCCCTATGACCTGTTCCAACCCTTTCAGCGCCTTGACTGTAATACCTGTCAGGGTTTGACGGGGTTCCATTATGTCCAGGTCATAATCCGGCTTGATCTGAAAAATGTCGAGCACCTGATCCAGCATCTGCCGGTGTTGAGCGGTTACACAGACTTTCGAGTCGATGGCAGGGGCTGCCTGTTCCAACGCTTTCACGAGCGGAGCCATCTTGATGGCCTCCGGACGCGTTCCAAACACTGTAAGCACCCGAATTGGTTCCATTGAGTATCTCCTTACTTGGTCCCGAAAAGACGGTCTCCCGCATCCCCGAGCCCCGGTACTATGTATCCATGATCATTCAGCTTCTCGTCAATGGCCGCCACAAAAATGTCCACATCCGGATGTTCCTTCTCCACCGCGGCGATGCCTTCCGGCGCGGCGATGAGACACATTAATTTGATGTTCCTGACACCCCGGTCCTTCAAGAATGAAATGGCGGCGACAGCTGAACCCCCCGTTGCAAGCATCGGGTCAATTACAATCAGATCCCGCTCCTGCACGTCGGTTGGAAGTTTGCAGTAATACTCAACCGGCTGGAGGGTCTCAGGATCCCGGTACAGTCCGATATGACCGACTTTGGCTGCCGGAATTAACCGCAGAATCCCGTCCACCATTCCAAGTCCCGCGCGCAGGATTGGCACCAGGCCCAATTTTTTGCCGGAAATGACTTTGGTTTTCGCTTCCGCAACGGGAGTTTTGACCGTCGTTTCCGCCAACGGAAGATCACGGGTAATCTCGTACGCCATCAGCATGGCCACTTCTTCCACCAACTCGCGGAATTCTTTCGTACCCGTTTTCTCGTCCCGTATGTAAGTCAATTTGTGTTGAATCAACGGGTGATCGAATGAATGAACTTTGCCCATTACAGTAAGATCTCCTTCTAAAAACTCAAAATAGGGAAGTTTTTGCAATCCATCCTTCATTATAACAGAGCGCATTTTATACTGCTACTTGCCAGAAATTCCTCTTTTCGGCTTGCTGCCAATATGCAGGATTCAGGATCTGGAGGAATCTGTCCATCAGATGGCGAATTGTCGGGAGGACGAGAAAACGCACAGGAGTGAATCTGCCATGGCAAAAACTTATGAGATCTTCATGTTGATTCTGATCCTCATATCGGTGGCGATTCCCTTTTCGGATGCGGCGTTTTCCGGACAAATCGACCTGCTGATCTGGATGGTCTTTGTGTTGGACTATTTTGTCCGGCTTTTGAAGGCACAAGAGAAAAAGAAGTTTGTCAAATCGCATGTAATTGATCTGATTGCCATCATTCCGCTTGACAGCCTCTTCCTGTCTCTCCGGATTGTGCAAGTTTTCCGGGTGTTCCGGCTGAGCGTGTATGCCTACCGCTATGTAAAACCTTTGCTTACGGTCCTGCGCATGAACGAATTGTCCAAGGTTCTGGTGTTTGCGTTCGTAACAATCATTGCCGGCGCCGCTATCATCGATCTGGTGGAACCGGAGATTCAATCGATTGAGGACGGATTGTGGTGGGCAATCGTAACGGCAACCACCGTCGGCTATGGAGACATCTCCCCGAAAACGGGACCCGGACGAATGGTTGCGGTTGTTCTGATGCTGGTCGGAATCGGGACGATGGGGATCATCACAGGTACCATTGCCACCTACTTTCTGACCCAAAAGGAACATGACGTTCCCAACAGCGTCAAGCATATCCAACAGGAGCTGGCCCGGTTTCATGACCTGTCCGAAACGGATCTGAAGATGCTGATCCGTTATATGGAAGCGTTGCTTGAGTATAAGCGGGGACACAGGGAAGATCCGGGAATTCCCGATGCGGAATTGTTGCAGGAAGAAGCTGAAAAATAAATCCGAAACCCGGCGCGGTGAAGATGGGTTGGGTGGGCATTGATTGCTTCGTCCGCGTGAAGCTACCCTCGCCCCTGAGAAATTACGGATTTCCAGGTGCTTATTTTGACTTTTTGGGCAGTTATTTTGTAATTGCGGATTCTGAGGCTCTTATGCCACCCCATGATCTCCAAGCAGGTATCAAAAGTGCCCATTAAGTGCCTGTGAATCGCTTAATCCAAAAAATCGGCAGCCGAATCGAGTAATAAAGGATCAAAAATCTCTTAATTTGCACAGGCCGTCTGCTGTTAAACAAAAACGGGCTGTCTCAACATTCATAAGACAGCCCGCTTAGGGTACGCTTTCGAAAATAACGCTGTTTTTCACCGCTATTCTTGTCGAATTCATTTCGATTCTTATAATAACGTTCGTTTTGCACCGCTATTTAGCGTTTCTTTATTCCCACCAAAGAAATTCTTCAAATAACCTTGAAAATCACCGCTATTTTTCAATAATGGTTGTCCTTCTCATGGCTTCTGCCCTGACCAGGAAGTTTCTAAACAACCTCTTTTGGGACAGCCTCTAAAATGTTTGCGTATATGGTTTTATTCCTTCTCCAGACCTTCATACAAAGGGAACTTTGCGCACAGTTCGCGAACGCGGCGCATCGCCTCGTTCAGGCTGGGCTGATCGGTGCCGTTGCGCAGGGTAAGGTTGATAATGTCCGCCACTTCCACCATTGCTTCCCGGTCGAATCCGCGGGTGGTGACAGCCGGTGTTCCGATCCGGATTCCGCTGGTGATGAACGGGCTTTGCGGGTCGAAGGGAATGGCATTCTTGTTGACTGTGATGCCGACTTCATCCAGCAGTTTTTCCGCTTCTTTTCCTGTAAGTCCTATGCTGCGCAGGTCGATCAGGATCAGGTGGTTGTCCGTACCGCCTGAGACCAAATTGAAGCCGCGTTCGGTCAACGCATTCGCCAACGTCTGCGCATTGTCGATGACCGCTTGCGAATACCGGGAGAACTCGGGACGCAGCGCTTCCCCGAAAGCCACCGCTTTGGCCGCAATCACATGCATCAGCGGGCCGCCCTGGATGCCCGGGAAGATCGCTTTGTCAATTTCTTTCGCGTACCGCTCTTTGCAGAGGATCAGGCCTCCTCGAGGTCCCCGCAGCGTTTTGTGAGTGGTTGACGTTACAAAATCGGAAAAGGGCACCGGAGATGGATGATGCCCGGTTGCCACCAATCCGGCAATGTGCGCCATGTCCACCATCAGGTAGGCTCCAACAGAGTCTGCAATTTCACGCAGTTTCGGGAAGTCGATGACTCTGGGATAGGCAGATGCGCCAGCCACAATCATCTTCGGTTTGTGTTCCTCCGCCAGACGACGGACCACGTCGTAATCAATCCGGTGGGTATTCTCATCCACACCGTAGGGCACGAAATTGTAGTATTGGCCTGAAATGTTGACCGGACTGCCGTGGGTCAGATGGCCGCCGTGGGCCAGATTCATCCCAAGCACGGTGTCTCCCGGCTTCAAAAATGCAAAATACACGGCGGTATTCGCCTGAGCCCCCGAATGAGGCTGCACGTTGGCGTGTTCGGCGCCAAAGATTTTCTTTACCCTGTCGCGGGCCAGATTTTCCACGATATCCACATATTCGCATCCGCCGTAATAGCGTTTGCCGGGATAGCCCTCCGCATATTTGTTGGTCAGAACCGTACCCATTGCTTCCATTACGGCACGGCTGACAAAGTTTTCGGACGCAATCAGTTCGATGTTGGATTGCTGGCGGCCCAACTCCTTGCCGATTGCTTCCGCCACTTCATGGTCGATTAACCGAAGATGATTCATTGTTTACGCTCCTTCCACTATTCCACTATGTATACGGCTCGTGCTCCGCCAATCAGTTTCGGGCGGGTTCTTGCCATGGTCACGTGTGCCTGGCCGATGGTCTTGATGCTGGTGCGAACGGGAACTGCCACCGGCCTGAGATGCATGCCGATAAAAGTGTCCCCGATGTCAATTCCGGCATGGGCTTGTATCGACTCCACCATCACAGGTTCACGAAACCGCTTGAAGGCGGCAGAGGCCACTGCTCCACCCGCTTGGGGCACCGGTACGACCGTTACTTCTTCCAGCCTGTATTCCTTCTGGGTGGAACGTTCCACTACCAGGGCGCGATTCAAATGTTCGCAGCATTGAAACGCCACATGAAACCCGTAAAATTCCCGGGCGGAAAGAACCGCATCCACGATCACCCCGGCAACTTCCGTGGAACCGGAAGTCCCGATTCGCTCCCCGATCACTTCCGAACTGGAAGCTCCGATTACCAGAATCTGATCAGGGGACAACCTTGCAACTTGCTGCAGTTCATCGATCGCCTGCCGGGTTGCCTGTTGGATATGGGCCTTGTCTAGCATCCGCGGACGCTCTCTTCCTGACCGTATTTTTCCTCGATTTGGCGGATTTTGTCCAACCGCTGGATATGGCGGCCGCCTGTAAATTCGGTCGTCAGCCATATGCGGACAATCTCTTCCGCCAAACCGGGACCAATTACGCGGGCTCCCATGGCCAACACGTTCGTATCGTTATGTTCGCGGGTCGCTTTTGCGGAGAAGCAGTCGTGCACCACCGCACAGCGTACACCCGGGACCTTGTTGGCT
Organism: Effusibacillus lacus; assembly: GCF_002335525.1. Taxonomy (NCBI): domain Bacteria; kingdom Bacillati; phylum Bacillota; class Bacilli; order Caryophanales; family Alicyclobacillaceae; genus Effusibacillus; species Effusibacillus lacus. Next base: position 20,921 of record NZ_BDUF01000024.1, on the reverse strand, counting down.
ACGATTGACATGCCAAGGCCGGTTCCGCAAATCAGAATACCACGGTCAAATTCCCCTTTGGCGACACTTTCCGCCACCTGAATCCCATAGTCGGGATAATCAACCGACTGCTCACTGTCCGTTCCGAAATCATGAAATTCCAGATTCAACTCTTTCAGTACATTTTTCAGCTGTTCTTTCAGGGCATACCCGCCATGGTCTGCCGCAATTGCCACACGCACGCTGATTCCCCCTTCGCTCAATTTTACCTTTGTGACAGTCTTTCGACAAGCGGGTGAAGCGCCTGTTCAATCTCCCGTGCCGACTGCTCGTACACATCCTGGCTGCCGCCAAAGGGATCGGCAATGTCCGGATTCTCGTAGCCGCCCACGTACTCTTTCAGGGTAAACAGCTTGTCCAAAAACTGCGGAAACCGGCCCCCCACCGTCATTTTATGGGAGGTGGTCATGGTCAGAATCAGATCCGCCCACTCTCCGATTTCTTCCGTGAACATTTGAGCCCGGTGCACGTCTCCGTCAATTTGACGCTGCTTCAGTGCTTCCAGCGCGCCGGGCGATGCCGGGCTCCCGTCATAAGCTGCCACACCGGCCGAGCGCACCTCAACATCAGATATTTCCCTTTCCGCCAACCGCTTCCTCAAAATAGCTTCTGCCATTGGACTGCGGCAGGTATTGCCCGTACACACAAATAATATGCGATACATGGGACCCCCCCTCCGATCTTGCTTGAACGCACATGAATCCAATTTTCAGTATACCGCTAGATTCACCTGCAATGCAAAATCGACCCAGTGAAGCTCTGAAACAGCCAGCATCACAACTCCGCCTCCTGCCATTCCGAACAATGCGGAGGGAACACTCGCCTGCAAAGCTTCCGGAAGGATGTCCCTTGAAACCACATAGGCCATTGCACCGCCAGCAAAAGCCAGGGAGAAGGAGATGAAAAATTCTGACACACTAAACAACCATAGAGATAAGACGGTTCCCATCGGAGTGGTGATGCCCGCAAGTATTGTGATCCACAGTACAACCCCTTTTGACACACCGGCCAATCGCAACGGGATCGCGATGCTCATTCCTTCCGGAATATTGTGAAGGGCAATGGCCAGGGCAATGATCAAGCCAATGTTCGAATTTAAAGCATCTCCGGCTCCAATCGCAAAGCCTTCCGGCAGGTCATGCAGCGCAATCGCCAGTGCAATAAACCACCCCAATTGCAGGTATGCGGCTTTGTCTCCGTGAACATTCCCATGCCCCATTGCGGCAGAAAATATCCACCGGAGAACCAGCATGAACAACCACCCTCCGCCCATCCCGACAATGAAAATTTCGTGACTTCCCGAGCGGATGGAATTAGGCATCAGTTCACTAAACACCACCGTAATCATAATTCCCGCTGCCAGGCCGAGAAACAGCGCCAAGAGCCGTGGAGACAACTGCCGGAACCTGAGGACAATCCACCCGCCAAGGGGTGTTGCCAACCCTGTCAAGAAACTGATGCCCACAATCTCCCACATGGCCGACCACCCCTAAATCAGGAAAAAGATGCCGAACAGAATGAGGATGGCACCCCCCAAAATCTCCATCGATTCTCCCAATACGCGCCCCACCATGCTTCCGATAGAGAGGCCGATGGCGGCCATGAGCCCTCCGACAATCCCGAACAGAGCCACCGACAGACCCAGGTTGGTATCGGACAATCCAAAGCTGAAGCCTACCGACAAGGCGTCAATGCTCACACTCATGGCAAACAGCAGCAGCCCCCAACCTGCCGTTTTGTTCAAACGGAACAGGGTCTTCTCTTCCCCCCGCCAGGCATCCGAGATCATGTGAACTCCCAAGCCGATCAGCAAAATGGCTCCCAAAACGGCCGCCACTTCTCCCAACAATCTATGCAGATAGATTCCGATGGCCATTCCGGCCAAAGGCATCAACACATGAAACAGTCCAATGGTAAAGCTGACCTTTGAAATTTCTGTGCGGGTCAACCGGTACATGCCAAGCCCGACACCCAACGACATGGCGTCACTGCCGAGGGCGACAGCCGTCGCCAACATGGTTACCAGATCTCCCGGTGCTGCATGTGCCATGGAAACGCCTCCGATCCATGTTGTTTCCCTGCCATGTTTATGCAACATGTCCACGAAAAAGGACAGTTTCCGTCACATCATTGAAATCCAGGGTAACCTTGTTTGCCGACAAGGATCATGCCGTTTCTTGTATTATGGAATTGCATGTCCCATTTATGGGATACTGGAACCATTGACATAATAAGAATGGAGGACCTCAAAATGATCAAGCAGATCGCAACCGTAGCAGTCTATGTGGAGGACCAGCAGAAAGCGAAGGAGTTCTGGACGGAAAAAGCGGGTTTTGTCGCCAAGGCGGAACACCCGATGGGCCCCAACGCATTCTGGTTGGAAGTGGGTCCGGAAGGCGCTGAAACCAATCTGGTCATATATCCGAGAGCGATGATGCCGAACGCAAACGAATTGAAACCGTCAATTGTATTCGTTTGCGACGACATTCAGGAAACCTACAAAGCAATGGCTGAAAAAGGGGTCAAGTTTAAGGAAGAGTTGAAACAGATGCAGTGGGGCACCTTTGCGATCTTCGAGGACCTGGATGGAAATGAGTATGTTCTGAAGGGGTGAGGGGCGGTCTTCCCCCTTTCCCCCGATTTACACTGATTGGTAATACCGGCACTAGCGTGCCGCTATCTCCATCAGTTCTCTGCCCGAATCACCCGGTACCCCGCCGCCTTCCGAAGCCGGTTCATGACCGCCATGCCAATTCCCGCTTCCGGAAAGCTTTCCGAGTAGATCCGTTCGATCCCCAATTGGTCGAATTCCCGCAGGACCCCGTACAATCCCGCTGCCACCGTTTCCAGGCTGCCCCGTTCCCCACATGACAGAACTGCATCGGCGCGGTAAGCCCCCTTGCGTTCTTCTGTCGTCAGCACTCCCGTCTTGATTCCTTCCCTCCGGGACTTATCCACAAGCGACTGAATCGTGGCCGACTGCTTGTCCACATCTCCTACCACAATCCACATTTCTCCTTGCGGTGCATAGTGGGTATATTTCATGCCGGGGGAGCGAGGAGCCGAACCCGGATCAGGATGCCGGTTCTCTGACAGGGAAGGGTCCACCTGCACCTTCCCCGTCACTTGCTCCAACATTTCTTTTGTAATACCGCCCGGGCGCAGAATCATGGGCGGATCTACTGTTACGTCAAGCACTGTTGACTCGACTCCCACGCCGGTATCCCCTCCGTCCACCACAGCGGCAACCCGCCCTTCCAGATCTTCCAGAACATGCTCAGCCGATGTCGGGCTGGGGCGCCCTGAGCGGTTGGCACTGGGTGCGGCTATTGGGACCCCTGTCTGTTCCAGCAGCGCAAGAGCCACCGGATGATCCGGCATCCGTACCGCCACTGTGGACAACCCGGCCGTCACCCGGTCCGGAACACCGGCTCGCCTTGGCAAGATCAACGTCAAAGGCCCCGGCCAGAACACTTCCATTAATTGTTCCGCAACGGGCGGCAACGACTCCGCAAGCCCGGCAAGTTGATCCCTGTGGGCAATGTGAACAATCAGCGGATTGTCGGAAGGACGCCCCTTGGCCGCAAAGATTTTATCCACAGCCAGCGGATCCAGAGCGTGTGCGCCCAGACCGTACACCGTTTCCGTCGGAAACGCCACCAATTCCCCTTGCCGCAGCAGAGCGGCTGCCTGTTCAATCGCTTGGTCGCTTGTACCCAGTCGAAGCGTGTTCATGAGATGTAACCACCTTGTCTGCCAATTCGTGCTACAGGCATATTATACCGAACCCGGCCAGAAATCCAGTCTGGGTCTGTATTCACGGAACGACTGTTCGAGTTGTTCACATTATCCACATAGGGGTGTGGATAACTTAAGCCTGCAGAACTTTTCGCATGGGAACAGCCCGTTCCCGATGCTGGCGAAAATGCAGGGATTCCAGCAGCTCCGGAGCGACTTCTTCGCATGCCACCGGGGCAAATCCCATGTGGATAAACAAAGATGGGGATTCTGTGAGTAAGTACAATTCGGAAAACCCAGTCTCTTCCGCATAAGCGAGCACCAGCTGCAACATGCGCAATCCGTCCTCCGCAGACCAGGCCTTTGATCGGATGACAAGGGAACGCAATAGTCCTTTCGAATCATATTGTTCAAGACCTGCCGTCGCCACAATCTCCGAGGATCTGCGGTGGGGCGGTTCCGTCCCGTGGCCTTCAGCCGATTCCGCCTGATGGTCGCGGACAGTTTCCGCAACAATGAAAGATTCAATCCATTTGTCCAAGCCCATCGATCGAATCCCCGCTTCCTCCAACAAAGAAGAGACACTTTCCAAATCTGCGGCCGTCGCCCGGCGAATCGCAATCGTGTCCCGCATTCTTCCATCCTCCCGGTAGACTTGCATTTTGCTGCCAGAATATGCAAACTTGTACACTTTCATTCCTTGAATCCCGCTCATCGGCTCCCCTGCAGGAACAAAAGTTTTCAAATCTTGTTAACAATTCATTTTATGTATATCCGCTATACTATCCTTACAAACATCATTACGGAGGGGGGTATCCGATTGCAGGCATCCCGCATATTGGCAACAGCTTTCATCATCGCAACAGCAGCGACCGCCGTCTCGTTTCACTTGGCTTCCCCCGCGAGAGCCGAACCGGATTTGCAATCGATGATTGACCGTGCGAAGCCCGGTGAAACGATTGTAGTTCCTTCCGATTTGTATGAGGGACCGATCGTCATAACCAAATCGCTCACAATCAAACCCGAGGGGGACGTGCGAATAGCGGCAAAAGGGGAACAACCCGCTTTGTTGATACACGCCAGTCAGGTTGAAGTGTCAGGTCTGACCATTATTGACCCGCGCAACAACCCTGAACAGGTGGTCGTCCTGCTGAAAGGCTTCAACAACAAGCTGCGCAATCTCAAGATTTCTACCCGCGGCATCGGTCTGAAACTGGAAGGAGCCAGCGGCAGCATACTGGAGGACATTCGCATCGAGGGCACGGCAGACCCTCAGGCCGGAGATACGTCGTTTATGAACCAGGGCAACGGCATTGATCTGTTCGATTCACACGACAATGTGATCCGGGGGGCTTTCCTCTTAGGAGTCCAGGACGGGATCTATCTGGAGAAAAGCCACCGGAACGAAATTGCCGACAGCCGGGTGGAAAATTCCCGCTATGCAATTCATGTGATGTATGCGGAAGACACGGACATTCGCCGAAACGAATCGGTCCGAAATGTTACGGGCGCCATGGTGATGGAAGCCGACAGAACGGAAATCAATGGCAACCGGTTTATCAAATCCAGTGACAATGTCCATTCCCAGGGAATCCTGCTGTATGAGGCAGCCAATTCGGTTGTAACGGGCAATCGGATTGAAGGCAACCGGGTCGGGTTATATGTGGAACAATCCGCCTCCAATGACATCTCAGACAATCAGCTTCTGCATAATTTCGTGGGTGCGCAATTGTCTAGTTCGGAAAACAACCGGTTGTTCCGCAATGATTTTATCTCCAACGTCATTCAGGTGCAGGCGGAAGACAGCCACAACAATCAATTGCGCGAAAATTTCTGGGACGACCATCAGGGTATCGATTTCTCAGGCTCAGGACGCAGCGACCTTCCTTATAAGGCGGATCCGTTTTTTCTGACGGTAACGAATGCGATCCCCTCCCTGCAGATTCTGTTTAACGCACCGGGCATGTTCGTTCTGGAGTCCATGTTCCAAAATGACACCGGCAATTGGATGACAGACGAATCGCCGTTGATGCGGCCGGTCCATCCTCCGCCCTCATCCGATGAATCCCAGCCGTCAGCCCTGTGGGTCAGCTGCATTCTGTTTCTCGCTGGTGCAGTCCCATTTTTCCGAAAAGGGGTAAAACGAATATGATGAAGAAAATTTTTACCGTACTGTTTGGAAGTCTGTTTTTGACATCCGTACTGGTTGCGGGATGCGGCCGGGAAGAAGCAAAACCGGTGGCTATCGCCGCCGGCGTGGACAAGTGTGATGTGTGCAACATGCTGGTTCCCGATGACCACAATGCAACCGAAACCATCCTGAAAAACGGCAAGGTGCTGAAGTTCGACGACATCGGCTGCCAGAATGCATGGAGCACCAAGAACGGAAAAGATCAAATTCAGGCGCGCTTTGTCCGCGATTTCAACTCCAAAGAGTGGATCAAACTGGAGAATGCCACATTTGCTTACGACAAAGATTTCAAAACGGCAATGGCCTACGGAGTTCTCTCGTTTAAAGACAAAGCCGCGGCACAAAAGTATATTGACGAGCAGAAAAAAGGGAAACTGCTGACCCCGGCCGATCTGGAAACACATAGCTGGGAACGCAACATGGAAATGATGAAACAAATGAAACAGCAGCCTAACATGCAGCAAAATGCTCACTAAAAAAGGGAAGTGAGTGGCAGGTGAATTTCTGGATCGTCGCCAAGCGGGAAATCAAACTGGGATTTCGCAACCCCTGGTCCTACTCATTTCTGGCTCTGTTCACCCTGTTCAGTTTGGCGCTGCTGTTGATACAATCCCAGAATGCATACAACATGCAAGGGTATACCCACGCTGCTGGAACCATGATGAACCTGACTTTGTACCTGCTGCCGCTGATGACCCTATTGCTTGGCTCTTTCTCTGTCACTTCCGAGAAAGAGGATGGCAGTTGGCAGCTGCTGTCCACCTATTCGCTTTCCTCATCCGCACTGTTGATTGGGAAGTTTATGGGGTTGACGGCAGTGCTGCTGGCCATTACCTGCTTTGCGTACGGCCTGTCAGGCATTGTCGGGTCCCTTGTGGGACACTCGTTTGCTCTTGAGTCCCTTTTGTCCCTGCTGTTGTTCTCGATTGGGATTGTCCTGTTATATCTGGGGATTGCTGTTTGGATCGGCAGTTTGTCCCGCAACCGCTGGCAAGCTTTGACCTATGCTGTAGGGATCTGGTTTGCGACCATATTGGCTTGGCCCACCCTGCTGCTGTCCGTCCTGGGCTTTCTTCCCTATTGGATGATCCAGCCGTCGCTGGAGGTGCTTACCCTCCTGAATCCGGCCGAATTTGTCCGGGTATTTGCCGTCATGAAGCTGGGGGGCGGTTCTGTCTTTGGACCGGAGTATTACAGGTGGGTCAACTGGGCGGAACGCCCGATGGGCACCCTTGTCTTCCTGGCCGGGTACCTTGTGTGGATCGGAGAGTCATTGGGTCTTGCGATTTATTTTTGGGAAAGAGGCAGATACCGTGGTTAAGACCGTCCTGGAGTTGGATAACGTAAGCAAGACAATTGGCGAAAAAATAATTGTCCAGCCATTTTCCCTGCGGCTGTCTGCCGGACAAGTATTGGCGCTGTGCGGTGGCAACGGTGCCGGCAAGAGCACGATTCTCCGTATGATCGCCGGCATTCTGCAGCCGTCTTCGGGAACGATCAGGGTGTGCGGCCTGGAGTGGAAACACAGCCGGAAAGAATTTGCCGGAAAAATCGGCTATATGCCGGACGACTTCCAGTTTGGCCAGTCCTTGACCGCCCGGGAAACTCTAGGCTTTTTTGCCGAACTACGGGGTGTATCCCGTGACAAAGCGGATCAGACGCTGGAGTTGGTAGGTCTGTCAGAAGTGGCGAACCGGCAGGTATCCGGTTTTTCCAAAGGGATGCGCCAAAGGCTGTTGTTCGCCCAGGCACTGCTGGCCGATCCGCCCTTGCTGATTCTGGATGAGCCGACAAACGGGCTCGACCCTTATTGGATGCGGTCCTTTGTATCCCTGCTGAACACCGTGAAGAAAGCGGGCCAATCGGTGATCTTCTCCACCCACAACCTGGGGATTGCCGAAGAAACGGCCGATCAGGCCGTGTTTTTGCGGGAAGGGTGTATTGTCAGTTCCGGTCCGATCGAACAATACCGGAACCAGTATGGAGCAATGGGACTCATTGGTGCGTTCTCGGAGTCGGCGAAACCGGATCTCAGGCAAAGAGAGACTTGAGGAATTCGCCAATTTTTTCAAACAGGGATTTCAGACCGTCCACAATCCCCAGGCGCACTTGGACCATCTGGGCTGTTTGATTCTCACCCGCCGGGACTTCAATGGTTGCCAGCGGTTCGGATTTCGCTTCCATGTCTTTGGCCTGCACGGCATCGCCGTTGGCCAGATCCACGAAACAGAGGGGCGGGAACAGCACGCACCACCAGTTCTGCCCTTTTCCTTCTCCCACGACGATTCTTAATGCCTCGTATTCGCCTGCCGGATAGACGTTGTTCCCATAGACCTTGGTCGGGAACGGGACCCTGCCATAGTCGGTTTTGACAGTATAGGAGTAACCCGCTTCTTTAACTGCTTGTGCCGCCATGAGGGTAAAAATTGGCACATTCGCCTCAATAACCTGCCGTGCCTGTTGCCTGTCCCCGGCACCCCGCAGACGACGGCCCACTTCATCTATGATGCGGTCGCGAATCTGACGCTTGAGTGCCTGATCCTCCGGTGAGTCAGAGTTGGCAATGATCCGCAGGCGGACTGCGTCATTCGGAATCAGGGGAGCTTCCTCATCCACCACCGTTGTCCCTGCATATTCGTCAGCACTTGCAACAAATCCCGCCTGGGATCCCGTTAACAGCGTTCCTGCCAAAACCCATCCCGCAACTCCCGCCAGAACCCGACTTCGTACCCGCATGTTCCGCTTCCTCCTACCCACAACCCATAACGTGTATTTCGGTATCCTCAGTATGGTCGCGGACAGGAAGTTTTATACTTGTCTCTCAATCATTTAGTAGATTCAGAGCGTATTGAGTTTGCTTCGGACTACTTTTCAGCCCTGATTTCAAGGAACAAGTTGTTCCAGTGCCCGTTAACGGAAACAATCCTGAAACCGGACTTTTGTATCAGCTCTTGGGAGTGCCGGTTGAGATGACAGCCGTCACAAACCCTCCTCCAAAGAGGGGTCAGCATGTCCTGCAAAAATCGCAACCATCGGATTTCCATGGCTACATGTTCAAAGAACAGCGCTTTTCCGTTGGGTTTCAGGACTCTCCTCAATTCCTGCAATGCTTTTTCCGGATTGGGAATGGAACAAAGCACCAATGTTGCAACCACGGTATCAAACGAACTGTCGGGGAAAGGAAGGGATTCCGCATTTGCAATTATGCAGTTTATCGGTACACGAGCTTGCTGTAGGCGTGCTGCGGAACGTTCCATCATCAAGGGATTCGGATCGATTGCAGTAACACTGTGGACATCACGGTACAGTGAAAAATTGATACCGGTTCCACATCCAATTTCCAGCACATCGCCTTCCGCTTCTGAAAGCAGTTTTTCTCGGATGGACCGGAACCATTTCTTTTCCAATGGCTGCATGAAGAAGTCATAGATTCCGGGGGATATTTTATTCACTGGAATCACCCCGCATGTTGGACATTGATATTTATCGGTTCACCAAAACAGGGACATCACCAACAATATACTTTAACAAAACAAATTTCACAAAGCACCTCCTGTTTCTTGACGTTTATGCTTAGCATTTGTTGTTTCTAAAATATAGTTGTGTTATGCTGTATTTGCAGATAAACTGTAAAGGTGGTTTTGGTATGAAGCAAATTATACAGCAAGTGCAAAAACGTATGCTTATCAGTCTGGCGCAGATGGCAAAGGATTTAAACTTGCAGGAAGGCGACCATGTACTGATTCAAGAGCGAGACGGTGGTATTTTTATTAGACCGGTTGCTTGGCACGATAAGTCCCAAGAATACTTTTGGACCAAAGAATGGCAGGAACGAATAAAACGCAGCCTTGAAGCTCTTGAAAAGGGAAATTACAAGAAGTTTGAGAATGTGGACGAGCTATTAAAGGAGTTAGGGGAGGAAGAGGATGCCGACGATTCTTCTAACTGATCCTTTTCGAGAAGACTTTGATAAACTTACCGGGATCGAACAAAAACAGGCTCGAAAGGCGCTCAGGATGTTGGCACAGGATCCGAGGTATCCCTCTCTACAGATTCATAAGATCCGAGGAACTGCTTTTTGGGAAGCCTATGTAAACATGGATATCCGAATAATCTTTGAGAACACTGGCGATACGTTGATCGTTCATGCCATTGGACACCAGACATTCTGAGAAAATTCTAGTCGCCCGCGAGAAAAAAGCCGCCCTTTACTAACAAAGAGCGGACTCGATCCTTAAAAGCAAGTTGTCAGTTATTATGTGCAAGTTTGCGAACCGTTTCCACCGCATCCGGGTTTTCCAGTGAAGACAGGTCGCCTGCATCTTTGTCAAGGTAAGCGGCTCGCATGGCCCGGCGCAGGATCTTGCCGTTTCGGGTCTTTGGCAGGTCGTTTACGAAGTAGAGAGTTTTCGGGCGGAGGGCTTTGCCCAGTTTGTCAGCCACCAGGTCCAGCAGCTCTTGCCGCAGTTTGTCTGTCATTTCATGACCCGGTCTCAGGACGACAAAACAGACGGCCACTTCCCCTTTCAACTCATCCGGGACTCCAATGGTTCCCGCCTCCAGCACTGCCGGATGACCTACGAGAACCGATTCCACTTCCGCCGGCCCCAAGCGTTTTCCTGCCACGTTCAATGTATCGTCGGAACGGCCTGTGATGGTCCAGAAGCCTTCATCATCAAGTGTTACCCAATCCCCGTGGACCCAGGTGTCGGGCCAGCGGTTCCAGTAGGCGCTCTCATATCTTTCGGGTTCCTGCCAGAAACCGTTGGTCATGCCGACCCAAGGCTGTTTGATCACCAACTCGCCGACTGTGTTGCGAACCGGCTGCCCGTGCTCGTCATAAACCTGAACATCCATGCCCGGCAGCGGAGAGTTGAAGGTGACGGGTCCAATCGGACGAACCAGCACATTGCCAAGAATGCCGCCGGAGATCTCTGTGCCGCCTGAATAGTTGAAAATGGGGATTCGGCTGTTGCCAACCCGTTCAAAAAGCCACATCCAGGGTTCCGGGTTCCAGGGTTCCCCCGTGGACCCGATGACCCGCAGACTGCTGATGTCGTGCTTCTTCACCCAGGACTCCCCATGTTTCATAAGGGAGCGGATCAGGGTGGGCGATATGCCCAGATGCGTCACGCGGTGATCGGCTGTCAGTTTCCACAACCGATCCGGCTCCGGATAATCGGGCGATCCTTCGTAGAGCACCGCAGCCGCACCATTGAGTAAGGCCCCGAAGATCATGAACGGTCCCATCATCCAGCCCATATCGGTGACCCAGAACAGGGTATCTCCCTGTTTCAGGTCCATGCAAATGCCTGCGTCAAAGGCTGCCTTCAACGGGAATCCCGCATGGGTATGAACCGCCCCTTTCGGCTTCCCGGTAGTCCCGGATGTATACAACAGCATTAACGGATCGGAACTGTTCATGATTTGGGTGGAGGCAGCCCCTGTGGCGGAATCCAATTCACTCCAGTCCATGTCCCGTCCTTCCGTCCACGGAATGTCCCGGCCCAACCTTCTTACGACCACTACCTTCTCCACTGAAGGAGCCATGGCAGCCGCCTTGTCCGCTTCCTCTTTCATCGGAACCGCTTTGCCGCGCCGCAGGAACCCGTCCGCTGTGACCAGCATTTTCGCTGTTGCCGCGTTCAGTCTTGTTGCCACCGCATCGGCTCCGTAACCGGAGAATGCCGGGGAGAACATGGCCCCGATTTTTGCCGCAGCCAGCATCACCACAACCGTCTCCGGAATCATCGGCATGTAGATGGAGATTCGATCCCCTTTGTCGATACCCTGTTTGCGAAGACCCAGTGCCACACGGGCCACCCAGCTGCTGAGTTCGGCAAAGGTGTACCGTTTGACCGTACCATCGTCTCCTTCCCAAACCAGCGCCGTTTGTTGGGAAGTGGCCGGATTCTTCGCCCATTTGTCAACCGCGTTGTGAACAACATTCAATTGGCCGCCCACATACCAGTCGGGCCATTTGATGCCCTTAGACAGATCAAGCGTCGTTTCATAAGGACGGAACCACTCGATGCCGAGAACCCGTTCCGCCTCCTGCCAGAACCAGGCGATGTCTTTGACAGATGCCTGCAAGAAACTCTCATAGTCGTCAAAACCAAGCTGCTTCATCCACTGATACAGACGGGTCGATTCAATCAAGGACTGATCGGGAACCCATACTGCTTTGCTCGTCACTATCCCCACTCCCCCGCTTCTTTGATTGTAAGCGATTTCTATATTTATAATAGCATAACTTTTCAGATATCAGATTGGTTCCGGCGGGAAATTTGACGGATTTGCCCAAATTATTGCGCGGTATACCCACCGTCAATCACAACGGACGTACCAGTGATGCTCCTGCCTTTGTCGCTCGCCAGAAACACCGCATAGTCAGCCACTTCTTTCGTGGAAAGCAAGCGCTTCTGGGGAACAAGGGGGTAGATCACTTCCTCCAACACCTTCTCCAACGGGACGTTTCGGGTCTTCGCCAAATCTTCCAACTGATTGCGAACCAGCGGCGTATCCACATAGCCGGGACACAGAGCGTTTACGGTAATCCCGTGGGCAGCTCCTTCTAACGCAGCCACCTTGGTCAATCCGATTACTCCGTGCTTGGCGCTGTTGTAGGCCGCTTTCCCGGCAAATCCAACCAACCCGTTGATGGATGCAATGTTGATGACACGGCCAAATCCCTGTCGCTTCATAATCGGGAAGGCATTTTTGATTCCAATGAAAGGTCCTGTCAGCATCACTTTGATCAACAGCTCAAACTTCTCGGTACTGAACTGCTCAATCGGAGCAACGTGCTGCAAGCCTGCGTTGTTGACGAGAATGTCCAGCCTCCCGAATGCTTTGTGCGTTATATCAATGCAATTCTTAAACTGTTCTTCCACGGTAACGTCACAGGGCAGCCCCAATGCTTCATACCCTTCGTTCTGGAGCCGCTTTGCCGCAGCCTGGGACGCTTCCTCATCGAGGTCCGAAACAATAACTTTCGCGCCCTCGCCGGCAAACGTACGGGCTATTTCCAGTCCAATTCCGCTAGCCGCACCTGTTACGATCGCCACTTTTTGCTCCAGGATTCCGCTCAACAAAATCCCTCCGACTCAGATAATATTTGCTAATTTGTTCAGAGATGCGGCCAATTGTGAAATGTGATGGGACATGGCTGTCAATTCCTCGGCGCCGGCAACCTGTTCCTGAGAGGACTGTGCAATGATTTCGGCATGCCGGAGCAATTCACTGACGCTCTCTTGTACCTGCCGGACATTGTCCGTCACTCCCTTGGCTGATGCCTGGGATTCCCCTGCAAGCCGCCGGATCTCATTGGCTACAACCGAAAACCCTTTCCCCTTATCGCCTGCATGGGCCGCTTCTATCAGTGCGTTCAAGCCCAACAGGTTGGTTTGCTGCGACACTTGGGCGATCAAGCGGTTGACCTTTTCAATTTCCACCATTTGCTGATCAAGTGCTTTTGCGAGATTCATAATGTCCAGATTGGCTTTTGCAAGGGATTCGGTATTGCGTGTGAATGTCTCGGCAGTTGCGGCAAGCTCCTCCGTCAGAGATGAAAACTCCTGGGAGGAAGAATAAAGCTGTTCCTGCCGATCCGTGGAAACGCAGCAGACCAGTCCCCCGCATACCGTACCATCCTCTGCAAAAATCGGCACCGCCATGGCAATATAGGGAACCCCGTACAAGGAGCGATCCATTCGTTTTCTGACCGGCTTTTTTTCAGCCATTGCCAGCGCCAGCGTGGAACCCTCCTTGACAGAATCCCCTTTGCGCACCCCAAGGTCAAAATTGGAACTGGCCTCAGCATACAAATACGTTGTAAGATCTGATACGCACAATAGCGAGTCCACGTACAAATCCAAAAGCTGCTTAAAAACAGGAGCATGTTTGACAAAGCTCTCCAGCCTCAAGGCAATCCCTCCCCATTTCCGCCGAAATTGAAGGAGATCTCATGAAACACCCAGATAGGTTTGAATCAGGGCAGGATCATTGCGCAGTTTGGATGACTCGCCTTCAATCACGATGTCTCCGTTTTGCAGCACATAGGCATAATCCGATATTGCAAGGGCAGCTGTTGCGAGCTGTTCCACCAGAAGTATGGTCACGCCCTGTTTTTTCAAATCCAGAATGGTGTCAAGCACAAGCTTGACGTAAAGCGGAGCCAGGCCCATGGAAGGTTCGTCCAGCAGCAGGACTTTCGGATCCATGATCAGCGCTCTGGCCATGGCAAGCATTTGCTGCTCCCCGCCGGACAGCGTTCCGGCCAACTGTTTCCGCCGTTCGAGGAGCCGCGGAAACCGGTTGTATTCCCGCTCCATCCGCTCCTGCAGCAGCTGTTTGTTATTGCGAATCAAATAGCCTCCCAGGATCAGGTTGTCTTCCACCGTCTGATCGGAGAAAACCTGCCTCCCCTGGGGCACATGCCCGACCCCCATGCCGATGATTTTATGGGCTGGGGTGTTGTACGCAGTGCCATCTTTTGTTCCGTTGAGGATCGTATCATCGATTTGGACCGAACCGCTCCGAATCGGCAGCAAACCGGAAACGGCCTTGAGCAATGTGGTCTTTCCCGCGCCGTTGCGGCCGATCAAAGCTACAATCTGCCCGTCGTCCACGCGAAGAGACACGTTTTGCAGGGCGTTTGCCTGCCCGTAGGATACTGTCAAATCAGAAACCGCCAACAAGCTTCATCACCTCTTCGCCGCCCAGATACGCCTCGACCACTTTTTCGTTCCTGCTGATCTGTTCCGGAGTCCCCTCCGCCAGTTTGATGCCGAAATCAAGCACCGTGATGGAATCGCAGAACTCCATGACAATCTCCATGTGATGCTCGATCAGGATCACGGTCAGTCCCGCATCCCGCAATTTGCGGATGACATTGACGATCCGCTCCACTTCGACGGGGCTTGCCCCGGCAGCCGGTTCGTCCAGCAGCAGGACGCTCGGCTTCATTGCCAATGCCCGGGCGATCTCCATCAGCCTTTTTTCCCCATAGGAAAGGCTGTCCGCGATTTCATAGGCCCTCTGTTCCAGACCCACAAGCTTCAAGATGCGGAAACATTGATCCACAAACTGCTGCTCTTCCCGCTTTACTGAGCGGAGGGCCAGCATCTGCCTGAACATTCCGCTGCGAAACTGCCGATGAAATCCGACCAATACGTTCTCCATCACAGTCAGATCGCTAAACAGCTGGATATTCTGGAAGGTACGTGTCATGCCCATTTTGGCAATCCGGAAGGTGGGTTTTCCCTGGACCGTGTTCCCGTTCAAAAGCACTTGCCCTTCCGAAGGCGTATAGACCCCGCTTAAGAGATTCACCATCGTGCTCTTGCCGGAGCCGTTCGGACCGATCACGCCGTGAATCGTTCCGCGCTGCACCGTGAAGGTCACTCCGTCGATGGCTTTGACTCCGCCAAAATATTTCTTGAGTCCTTCAATCCGGATGGCAATCTCGCCCATATCCGCCGGTTCGATCCTATATGGTTCGATCTGTTCGGGAACCGCCGGCGGCTTCTTCCTCCAACGGCCTCCCAGGGTTCCGACAACGCCTTCGGGCAGGAACACCAGGGTCAGAAGGAGAATGGAGCCGAAGATTAACAGATGATAGTCATAAAGATTGGCAAAGAATGTAGGAAGCACTTCGATAATCAGGGTTCCCACGAAAGGTCCCAGTACGGTTCCGGCACCTCCCACAATCACGGCTACAAGAAACATAATGGAACTTGAGAAGGTAAAGGAGTCGGAATTGATATATCCGTCCTGAAACGCAAACAGCGCTCCCCCAACTCCCGCATAGAAAGCCGAGAGGACAAAGGCTCCCACTTTCCAGCCGGTGACATTGACGCCCAGGCTTTCGGCCGCAACCGGACTGTTGCGGAGAGCATGCAGCGTACGTCCAAATTGGCTGCGGGTAAGATTGGTTGCAACCCACTGGCCTGCCAACGCAAGCAGGGCCGCAAAGTAAAAGTATTCCACCTTGTTTAACGCATACCCGAACAGATCCGCCTTCGGCAGAAACAAGCCGGCAGGACCTCCCGTCACATCCACCCAGCGGTTGGCCACGATCTCAACAAGCAAACCGAAGGCAATGGTGACCATCGCCAGGTAAGGCCCGTGGGACCGAAGGGAAAGCATGGCGACAATGGCTCCAAACAGCGCCGTTACTCCTGCCGCCACAAAGATGGACACGAAGAAGGGAAGCTGCAGCTTCATGACAAGCAGTGCTGCCCCATAGGCGCCAATGGCGAAAAATCCGGTCTGCCCCAAGGAGAGCTGGCCGGCAATCCCCACCAGCAGATTGAGACCGACGACCACCAGATAAAGGGCGGCAAAACTGGTGATGATCTTCATGAAGAAACTGTTCGGGTACACGTAGGGAAGTATGAATATGAACGCGATCGGCAGCGCAAAACGCAACGCAAACTGTTTCATCAGTATTTCTCCTTCACACTTTTTCCGAACAGCCCCTGCGGACGAATCAACAGCACAAGCAAGATCAGCACGAAGGCGGCTGCATCCTTCGCCAGCGAGTCATAGAGTGCCGCTACCTGCTCGCTGACCCCGATCAGGAGGCCTCCGATCAGGATTCCCCACGGGTTGCCGAGTCCGCCCAGAATGGCGGCGGCAAACGCTTTCAGCCCCAAGTCGACTCCCATGAAGAAGACCACGTTGGTAATGGGACCCACCATGAGTCCGCCGATTCCCGCAAGAATACAGGACATGACGTAGGCTGTCACAGCCATTTTTTTCGGGTTCACACCCATAAGACTTGCCGCATCGGGGTTTAACGCCACCGCCCGCAGTCCCTTGCCAAAGGTGGTCCGGTTCAACCCGAGCATCAACACGGCCATGACCACGACCGCACAAATTACAATAAAGATTTCGTGAGGCAGAATCCCCACCGAACCAATGCGCACCACTTTGTCGCCGAAAGGAGAGGCAAACGGAAGGGTCGGCTTGCCCCAGATGATCATGGCCAGATTTCGAACAATGATGGACACGGCCACGGTGGACAGGATCCAGCTGATGGAGACGAAACTCTTCAGGGGTCGGATGGCGACCCTTTCCAGCGCCATGCCCAGAACTGCCTGCAGCAGTACAACCACCGCAACGGCAATCAGAAAGGCCAGCCATGCGGGGAGGAAGGGGAGAGTCATCCCCAGACTGCTCAACCCCACCATGGCACCCAACATCAGGAAGTCACCCTGGCCAAAATTCAACGTATTGGTCGTTATATGCGTAATGTAATAACCCTGCGCCACCAGCGCATAGATGCATCCGAGTATCAGTCCCGATACAATCGCCTGTTCCATTGTGATCCCCTAGTCTTTGACAATTACGCCGTTTTTGTAGGTGGCCATGAACATGTTCTCTTCCAGAATCGCTTCATGCCTGTCTTTGGCGAAAGGCTTTGCCGGCGCACTGGTGACCGCTTTGAAATCACTCAACTCTTCAATCGCATCGCGGATCTTCTCCGGGCTGTCGGGTCCTGCTTTGCTGATGGCTTGCAGCACCAGATTGGTTGAATCGTATCCCTGTGCGGTTGCAATCGGGAATACGTCTTCCCCGTAGGCTTTGACCACTTTTTCATGGAAAGCCTTGGCCGCATCTGATTGATCAATGGTGAAGGACTGGACAAAATGCACGTCATTGTTGACCAGGTCGCCCGCCAGCTTCTTCACCGTCGGGTCGCCGAACGCCCAGGAGCCGACAAAGGTGGGCTTATAGCCGATCTTGTCCGCAGACTTGAGAATCTGGGCCATGGTATCCGCCAATCCGTATACGATTACGGTGTCAACACCTGCATTCTTCAGCTTGGTGAGCTGGGATGTCATGTCGGTGTCTTTCGGTCCGAAGGATTCGGACGCCAGGAACTTCTTGCCCTTGTTTGCCAGTAATGCATCCAGGTCTTTCTTGCCGCCCTGGCCGTAGCCGGTGGTGTCGTACAGAAGACCCACTTTTTCCCGCTTCTTGTCGTCAAAGACCCAGCTGACCATCTTCTTCACCTGTCCCGCATCATACGGAGCCACTCGGAAGATGAAGTTTTTGGGCTCATCCTTGAACTGCTGTGTGATGGCGGTACCTGTTGCCACCGGGATCACTTGCGGAATCTTGGCGTTCTGCACAATCGGGATCTGGGCCATTGCATTGCCGGAGTTGGCAGGCCCGATGATGGCAACTGCCTTATCCTGTTCAATCAGCCGCTGTACGTGCTGCTTTGCTTTCTCCGGGTTGGCTTCGTCGTCGTAGGGAACCAGTTTCGCCTTGCGTCCCTGGAAGCCGCCTTTCTCGTTAAACTCCTTGATGGCCAGTTCGGCGCCCCGCTTTGCCGCTTCCCCATAAAGGGCCGTTCCGCCGGAGAGGGAGATGGGCATGCCGATGACAAAGTCACCTTTCCCTCCGGAAGCGCTTTCACCGGGTTTGGCAGCAGGTTGGTCCAGCTTCGGACCACACCCGGCCAGCAGCATCGTTCCGGCCAGCATTCCGGTTGCCGTCAAGGCGGTTAATTTCTTCCATACGCGCTCTTGTTTCATGCATTTTGACCCCCTAAAACCTGAATTTGTTTCGGAAAACATTAATTGCAAACATCGTGCCAACTCCTTCCGGCAGCGTCGACCTCCGATTTTACCCTCATTTAAAAATTCAGTAGTCCAAAAATTTGGACTTTTCTACACGCTGCCGGATTCATCATCGGCGAAAATTTGTCACATTTTTGTAACAAAGCCAGAAAAAGAAGACGTCTAAAATACTGGACGCCATTCCAAAATTTTGGACTCCCTTAAACGGTATTGGGACCCATATGCTGAAACGCAATTGATTCTAGGAAAGACCGTATTTGTCAAGTTTCTGATAAAGTCCGGATTTGCTGATTCCAAGAATCCTGGCTGCCTCCGGCCGGTTTCCCCCGGCAGCCGCCAAGGCCCGTTTGATTGCCTCTTTCTCCGCCAGTTCCAAACTTTCTTTCAACGTCAAGGGAGCGGCAGGATTCGTCCGGTACATGTCCGTTTGGGAGACGGATATATGTTCGGCTTTCAGGCAATTCCCTTCCATATTATGAAGGGCACGTTCCAGTACATTCCTCAACTCCCGGACGTTGCCCGGCCAGGAGTACTTCCGCAAGATCTCCCAGACGTCCGGATGAATCTCGCGAACTACCAGGCCCGTTGTTTCCATCAGCTGCTCCAGCAGGCTTTCCACCAATTCCTGCAGATCCTCCCCCCTTTCCCGCAGAGGGGGGATCTCCAGTTTCAGGACGTTTAGCCGGTAGTAGAGGTCTTCCCGAAACTTGCCTTCGCGAATCAGCTCCTGCAGGTTCCGGTTGGTGGACGCAATCACCCGCACGTTGATCGGGATGGGCCGGGTACCGCCGACGCGTTCCACTTCTTTTTCCTGAAGCACCCGCAGCAATTTGGCCTGCAAATTGAGCGGCATGTCCCCAATTTCGTCCAGCAGAATCGTTCCATGGTCGGCCAGTTCAAACTTCCCCTTCTTGCCTTTGCGGGCAGCCCCCGTGAAAGCGCCTTCTTCGTAACCGAACAACTCCGATTCCAGCAGCGAATCCGGAATGGCCGCGCAATTGACCCGGATGAACGGCCCCATTTCCCGTTTGCTGGCCGCATGGATGGCGTGAGCGAACAGCTCCTTGCCGGTTCCGCTTTCACCGATAATAAGAACCGTCGTATCGCTGTTGGCCACTTTGCGCGCCAGATTCTTTACCTCTTCCATTCTCTGGCTGGAGCCTGCAATCTGTTCAAACCGGTAGACCGCCCCCATTTTCCGCCGCAGTTCCCGTTTGTAATAGGCAAGTTCCTGTTTCAACTGGTCCACCGTTGCGGCAAGGGCTTGCAGCTGCCGGACATCCTGAAACATGACCGTTCCGACGACTGCCACCAGTTTGCCATCTTCGAAAATCGGGATGCGACTGGCAATCATATACTGCCCTTTGATCCGCTGGATGTCGGCGATTTCCGGTTTGCCCGTCCTGGCCACGATATGCATGCGTGTGTTTTCGATTACATCGGTCACATGCCGCCCCACCACATCCTGCACACCCAGAAAGTCCCTGTAAGCCTGGTTCATCATCAGAATGTACCCGTCAGCATCGCAAACGACAATCGATTCGTAAGCCTTCTCAAATACTGACTCCAGAAGATTGCGACAATTTATGCGATCATTTACTTGGTTCTGTTCTGCCATGAGGCGCCCCCCTCTCCGATACCTCATTCAACTGTATCTTATTCAGTTCGCTGGGGGATTCAGGAATCCTTTCTATTCACTGAAAACTCCGCTTCTGCCTGCTGCAACGGCCAAAGCAGGAACTTGTTTTATGATTTTTGAGACAAGCCCGTGGGACTTCTCCATGACCGACTTTTAGTTTGCATAATGTATAAATTGTGGAAATAAGACTGATTTCCAGCCTTATTTTTGATTTATTGAGTGTCATTTTAAAAATAGAGCTGATTTTCAGCCTTATTCGGGTGAGTTTCGAGGTGTACAAGTAAGGAATAGCATATAGGGTTGAAAAACAGTCCTATTTTGGGGAGTACCTTTGAATCGGACAAAATAAGCCTGAAATACAGTGCTATTTTTTATATGGGCCAAAGAACCGGTACTTCTTTACACCTTAAGCAATCCAAAAATGACCATTAATAAGTACGTAGTAACAACGTGCAAAACAATTTTTATAATCAGATTTAATAAGGGAGAAAAAATCTTTGGATAGATAGTGAATAAAATATGACTTGTCAAAACAAAAACAAACCACGTCCAATAAATCAATCGAGTATGTCCACTCCATAAATAAAGCATAGCACCATAGTATGTAGTCAAACCGTTTACAGCAAATACTAGTAGTTCGTTTCCATAATAGACTTACTTTTACCTAGCAGCAGACTCCAAGCCGTACTTCCAACGAAACGGAACAGGATTTTCGTTAATT
>NZ_BDUF01000023.1:55561-64946 GCF_002335525.1 Effusibacillus lacus | reverse complement strand
ACACCCAAACGGAACACTACTTTCCAAGGTGATGAAATCCTGCGAATGAGCGAGTATACGTAAGAAAACCCCTTAAACCCGAGGGAGGGATTTTCGGGTGCTTATTTTGTTATTTGCGTCGGGTGATTTTAAAATAAGCGATTTTGGGAACCTTAGTTCAACCTTCTTGCCTCTTACCATTTGACAAATGGCGAATTAAGGATCTGATAATCCCTAATTTTAAAAACTGGGCTGACTTAAGTCACATATAAGTGTCTGTTAATCCTTTATTCCATTAAGGAGCCACCCAACAACAGTCGAGGGACAGCTTTTAAGCTGTCTCTGTTATTTTTATTGCAAAAACACCATAATAGTATAAAATTACACCATTACGAATTTTGGAGGTCTCTTCACTATGACAATTCGCCGGAAACCTGTAATAGTTGTCCTTCTGTCATACATACTGGCTTTTGCAGCCTTCGTATATTTCTCACACCCGAAACATGCGCCCCAGGTGAAGTTCTCCGCCTGGCAGTCATACCTGCCAAACCAGACTTACATGGATTCCTATCCGGAAGTTTATGGGAGAAGCAAGCCAAAGACGACCTTGCACCGATATTCGCCAAACTTTATCCGGACGCCAGTCGTTGGAACGTATCCACGGTCATGGGAGTTAGTGCCGAGATGAATATCCAGGGGAAAGTTCCCGATTACAAGCAGGTCCGTCCCGATTTGCACATGGTCGTTACCCTGCATAACGGCATATCTGTACATTGGGATGATTAAAGACAGTATAACAAGAATTGAATAAATACTGGATTGAGTGGAAGAAATTGGCCCCTCAAAAACCAATCAATCTATGTTACCCTTTAATAGCCGAATCAATTTGATGGAAACGAATTGTCAAATTGTACGGGGGACTTTTTATGCCGATTGCAATTTCATCGGCAGGGGTGAATTTCGATATTCGAACAGGGTTACCTCGACCCGAACCCGTCAACTAACCTCGGAGGCAATTCATTGAGGAGGGATTTGCATGCTTAGAAAAACTAAGCTTCTTACCTGTATCGTCGTTTCAGCCAGTGTATTTTCCTTGTCAGGACTGGGACAAGCCCCGGCGCTTGCCGCCACGACTTCAAGCAGCAAACCTGTAATGGCTAATCAGTTCACTTCTTCCCAAACAAAGGAAGCCAAGTTGAACAAACTGATTAGCGTGGGCAAAACCCAACTGGGTGTAAAGTGGCGCCACGGTACACAAAAGCCCGGATACGGATTTGATTGTTCGAACTTCACAAGCTGGGTTTACAAAGAGGCCCTGGGAATCAAGTTTTCTTCATCTTCCAGAGCCCAACGATACGACAAGTCCATTGGTACCCCTGTGAAAATCGACAAATCCAATATCTACAAGAACTTGCAAAAAGGGGATCTGCTATTCTTCGCCAACAGCGCAGACAAAGGTGGCGGCGGTCACGTCGGAATCTACGCCGGTGACGGCTACATCCTCCAATGCGGCGGCGGTCGAGGCAAAGTAACCTTTGAGAAAATGAAGGGCACCTGGTTCGAGAAGAAGCTTGTGTATGCCAAGCGGATTGTGAATTAAACACTAACGTGAATTGTTCAACAACAAAATATAAGGAGGACACATATTAGTCGTGTATAATATGTGTCCTCCTTAATTTTAAGGATCTTCACTCGTTTTCCGTCTGTCCGCCCTATCTGCCGGACTTCCAGGCAATATACTTGGTGAGCACTTCAAGAGCCACGTCAATCGCTCGTTCATCCGGTTCCATCCTGGAATGATGCAGCCCGTAAGGCGTTTCCGCGCCAAGCCAGAACATGAAGCCGGGAATCCCGGCCAGGAAGTAGCCGAAGTCCTCCCCGGTCATCGCTTCCCTGCATTCCACAAGAGTCGCGGTTCCAGTCGACTGGAGCCAATCCATGAACTCACGGGTCTCCTGCTCATCGTTGTATACCTGGCGGTAGTTGGAACCGTAATCGATCTCCGCCTTGCACCCGAACCCCGCTTCAATACCGCTGACAACCGCCTCAATGCGGGATTTTACTTGTTCCATGGATTCGACTGACAGCGTGCGAATGGTGCCCTCCAGTCTTGCTTTCTCAGCAATGATGTTCTGCCTTGTTCCGCTTTCAATCCTGCCGATGGTGATGACAGCCGAATCGAGAGGGTCCACATTGCGGGAGATAATGCTTTGCAACTGGGTAACAAGGTGAGATGCGGCCACCACCATATCGTTTGCCTTGTGCGGAAACGCTGCATGGCCCCCCGTTCCTGTCAGTTCAATGAACAGTTCGGACGTATTGGCAAACAGAATTCCGGGACGAACCGCAATCGTTCCTACCGGGTATTCGGGAGCGATATGCAGCGCATAGATAGAATCCGGTTTCCAGTCTTGAAACTCTTCACTTTCCATCATTGGCAGAGCGCCGCCAGGCCCTTCTTCCGCCGGTTGAAAAATCAGGATCAGGTCGTCATTGATGGGATTGTGCACAAAATGGGTCAGGACTCCCAAACCGATGGTCATATGAACATCGTGACCGCAGGCATGCATATAGCCGGGATGTTGGGAACGAAACTCATAGGTCGTCTCTTCCGCTATTGGCAGTCCGTCCATATCCGCCCGGTAACCGATCCGTTTGGAAGGGTTCTTTCCTTTCACCCGGACCAGAATCCCGGTTCGCCATGTCCTGACTTCGATTCGCTCCGGCGGCAAAGCTTCGATATAATCAAGCAAGAAGCGCTGAGTCTTAAACTCCTGAAAACCAGGTTCCGGAATCTGATGCAGTTTCCGGCGAATCTCCACGTAGGGATTTGCGGTTGCCATCAATCCCATCCTCCCTCGTTAAACATTCAATTAGAGTTGGCGCAGTTCCTGCTTGATCTCCGTCTTGGACCTGGTCTTGTCGTCAATCTGCTTGATGATTCGTGCAGGAACGCCCGCCACAACTACATTTTCCGGTACATCGTCCACAACAATGGCGCCGGCTGCCACCACGGAACCTTTGCCGACGCGTACACCTTCCAGAATGACTGCATTGGCACCAACCAGCACATCGTCTTCAATCACAACAGGCTTGGCCGAAGGCGGCTCAATAACACCTGCAATAACGGCACCCGCTCCGATATGACAGTTTTTGCCGATCGTTCCACGGCCGCCCACTACAACGCCCATGTCTATCATGGTGCCTTCGCCAATGACGGCACCAATGTTGATAACCGCGCCCATCATGATCACCGCATTGTTCCCGATTGTTACCTGATCACGGATAATCGCGCCCGGCTCAATTCGAGCCTGGATGTTCTTGGTGTCGAGCAGCGGGATGGCCGAATTGCGGCGGTCACTTTCCACCACATAATCTTCAATCTTCCCTTTGTTGGCTTCCAGTACCGGCTCAATCTCTTTCCATTCGCCAAACACCACCCCGGTGCCGCCGGTAATGAATGTCTTGCTGGACGGTCCGAAGTCGATACCAGACAGATCTCCTTTCACATAAACCTTCACCGGTGTCTTTTTCTCGCTTGTGCGGATAAATTCAATAATTTGATTTGCATCCATCATTTGTAGGTGTGTCTCCTTTCGCTGCTTTTCCCCCATTATACCGAAGTCGGACAAAAATGCTATAGGATCAAAAGAGCCACCTGTAAAACCAGGTGGCTTCCCTTTACCCCTTCATCTTGCCCCAGTCGGCCAGGAACCGTTCGATTCCCTGATCGGTCAGGGGGTGCTTGATCATCTTCTCGATCACCGAGTACGGACAGGTAGCAATGTGAGCGCCTGCCAATGCCGATTGGGTCACATGCATCGGGTGGCGGATGGAGGCGGAGATGATTTCCGTCTTGATGTCATGGATATTGAAAATGTCCGCAATGTCACGGATCAAGTCGATCCCTTCCTGGGAGATGTCATCCAGGCGTCCCACAAAGGGTGACACAAAGGTAGCGCCGGCACGTGCGGCCAGCAGCGCCTGGTTGGCGGAGAATATCAAAGTCACGTTGGTCTTGACCCCTCTCGCCGCAAACTCTTTTACCGCTTTCAAGCCTTCTGCCGTCATCGGCACCTTCACCGTAATGTTCTCATGAAGTTCGGCAAACTTCATACCTTCTTCCACCATGCCCTTGGCATCAAGGGAAATCACTTCGGCGGAGACAGGACCATCCACAATCGACAAAATTTCTTTCAGCACCTGAATGAAATCCCGGCCTTCTTTGGCAACCAGACTCGGGTTGGTGGTAACGCCGGACACAATCCCCATGTCGTTGGCAAGCCGAATCTCTTCCACATTGGCTGTATCGATAAAGAATTTCATATCGCTTTCTCCTTTGCCGCAGAATGATGAACAGCCGGCGAACCGGCTGCGGGCAGCAGATGATTGTTGTTAAGCCTTGTTGTTGGAACCGAACAAACGAATCTTCTCACGAACGGTTTCCTTAATGGCTTCGCGAGCCGGTCCCAGGTATTTGCGCGGATCGTAAACTTTCGCGTCTTTGTCAAGCAATTCGCGAATCTTGTTGGTGAACGCCACCTGGTTCTCCGTGTTGACATTGATCTTGGAGACCCCAAGGGAGATTGCTTTGCGAATGTCTTCATCCGGAATGCCGGAACCCCCGTGCAAGACAAGCGGAACTCCGGTCAAATCCCGGATCTTGGCCAACCGGTCAAAGTCCAGTTTCGGTTCTCCCTTGTACAAACCGTGGGCAGACCCGATAGCGGGAGCCAGTGCGTCGATGCCCGATTCCTGCACCAGACGGACAGCTTCCTCCGGTTTCGCCAGAGTTGCGTCCCTTTCATCAACGGAAAGGTCGTCTTCCGTTCCCCCAATTCGGCCCAGTTCCCCTTCCACATCAACACCGAGCGTATGGCAAGCATGGACGACCTGCCTGGTCTTGGCAATGTTCTCTTCCAACGGATAATGGGAAGCGTCGATCATGATGGAGGAAAACCCAGCCCGCAGGCACTTCAACACCACTTCGTAGGAGGAACCGTGGTCCAGATGCAAAATGACCGGCACGCTGGCCTTCTCTGCAGCCGCTTTGCACATGGCCACCGTGTATTCAATGTTCATGTATTTCATTGCGCCTTCCGATACTCCGAGAATCACCGGTGAACGTTCTTCTTCCGCCGTTTCGATGATCGCCTGCAAAAACTCCAGGTTGTTAACGTTGAACTGGCCGACTGCATACCCGTGTTTCAATCCGTCAGTCAGCACTTCCTTGAAAGATGCAAAAGCCATTATGGATTCCCTCCTGCTCCTCGAGTCGTCTTGAGTTCTGAAATATTTTATCACTTTTTGCCAATAATACCAAGCATGTGTCTGGCCTCGTCAGGCGCAGCCACGGCGCGTCCGAGCTCCTTGGCCAACCGTACAATCCGGGCAACCAGTTGGGCATTGCTTTCCGCCAAAACCCCTTTTGCATAGTAAACGTTGTCTTCAAATCCGACCCGAACATGCCCTCCCAACAAGATTGCCATTGTGGCAAGAGGCAATTGTGCCCTTCCAATTCCCGCCACCGACCAGCGTGCCCCTTCCGGCAGCGATTCCACAAGGAATAGAAGCTCACGGGGTGTGCCGGGAATTCCGCCTGCAACCCCCATTACGAAATCAAACGGGGCGTTATCCGGCACAAGCCCTTTCTTTCTCAATTCCAATGCGTTTCTTATCATGCCCGCGTCGAAAATTTCCAATTCCGGCAGTACCCCATGTTCCTGAATCACACGGGCAAACCGCTCAATATCGGAAGGAGTGTTCAAAAATACGCCATTGCCAAAATTAACCGTTCCCGTGGTTAGCGAGGCCATCTCCGGATAGGGAGGGAGCAGCCCCGTGGCTTGACCCCCGGAAAAGGATCCGTCAGAAGCCTTCGATCGCAATGTAACGGGCTGTATCCGCTCCTCCGGCGTCATTCCCACCGCTCCGCCGGTGGAAACCTGCAGAATGATATCGTTGCCGGTCTCCCTGATTCGCCGCATGATTTCCGCATAAACTGTCTTGTCCTGCGTGGGAGAACCGTCCTCGTTCCGGGCATGCAAATGGACAATCGACGCCCCTGCCTGTCGAACTTCAAGCGCCGCCTTTGCAATTTCCTCCGGTGTCACCGGCAGGTTGGGGTTGTCTTGTTTGGTTGCCTCAGCCCCTGTCAATGCGCAAGTAATGATGAGCTTTTCCATGAACCCAGCCTCCTCCATGTTCACTCACCCTTCCTGAAACGCTGCTTGTCTTTTGGGACAACGCAAGTGCCTTTCGCATAGCACACAAGTTCAGGCGGATTCACAATCTCCGCCGCCGAAGGGACCCCCGGATCAATGTTGGCGCGGATTACTTTGTAAGCATGGAATTCCATGGTCCGTGAAGTGTTGCCGACACGGGTGATTTCAGCCACCACCTCAATATAGTCCCCCGCAAATACCGGAGCCTTGAACAATACTTCCTCATAAGCAACAAAAAGCCCCTCATCGCCATCGTGGCGAATCAGAAGCTCTGTCGCGGCATCCCCGAACAATCCGAGCATTCGAGCCCCGTCCACAAGTTGTCCGCCATAGTGAGCATCGTGTTGGCTCATGCGCTGCCGAAGGAGAACCCTCACCCCTATACCTCCTGTACAACCAGTTCTTTGTTTACGGCCTTTCTCAATTCATCAATGTCAAACGGCTTGGTAAAATGGGTCAGTGCCCCGAGGGCCATTGCTTCTTTGATCAAATCCAATTCTCCGTAGGCGGTCATCATGAATACCTTCAGATCCGGTTCGATCACCCGAATGTGGCGAAGAATTTCCAATCCGTCCATGCCAGGAATCTTCATGTCCAGCAGCACCAGATCCGGCTTCTCAAGCTTGACGATTTCCAAGGCGGTTTGACCGTTCGGAGCCTGGAATACGGAATACCCTTCCTTTTCAAGCACTTCATTCAACAATACACGGATTCCGTATTGGTCATCTACGATCAACACTTTCTTCCCCATTCCCATTGCCCCTTCCTGTACCCTTGCAATTACTAGATTTTATTCGCTCAATTGTCAGAAAATCCTTTTGCTTACACCTGTCTAGTTCTGTCGAAACAAAGTAAGCATTGTCGAATCAAACAAAAAAAACCCGCCAAATAGGCGGGTGCTCATTACTTTCGATGCTGCAAGGCTGCCTGAATGAAGTCCCGGAACAGCGGTTGCGGCCGGTTGGGCCGGGAAGTGAATTCCGGGTGGAATTGGGATGCCACAAACCAGGGATGATCCGCCACTTCGATGATTTCCACCAGACGCCCGTCCGGTGAAGTGCCGGAAATCACCAGTCCTGCCCGTGTCAGTTGTTCACGGTAATCGTTATTGAACTCGTAGCGATGACGGTGACGTTCATGAATGGTTCCGGTTCCATAAGCCGCATATGCCTTGGTGTCAGGAGACAAGGTACAGGGATAGGATCCAAGACGCATGGTGCCGCCCTTGTCTTCGATCCCTTTCTGTTCCGGCAGCAGGTCAATGACAGGGTAGTCGGTCAGTTCGTTGATTTCGGATGAGTTGGCACCGTTCAATCCGACTACATTTCTTGCAAATTCAACTACTGCGATTTGCATTCCCAGACAGATTCCGAGATAAGGAATCTTGTTCTCCCGCGCATATTGAGCGGCAGTAACCTTGCCTTCGATCCCCCGATCGCCAAATCCCCCTGGAACCAGAATTCCGTCAGAATTCCCCAGCAGTTCACCCGCGTTCTCGGGTGTGACGTCCTCCGAATGAATCCATTCAATTTCTACTTGCGAGTCATTGGCAAATCCTGCGTGATAGAGGGCTTCCGCAACGGAAATATAGGCATCGCGCAATGCGACATATTTGCCAACGAGGGCTATCTTGACCTTATGTTTCAGGTTTTTCACATGATGGGCGAGCTCTTTCCATTCCGTCATATCAGCCGGAGGACAGTCGATGCCCAGATGGCGGACCACAATATCGTCCAATCCTTGTTCCTGGAACAATAGGGGAACGTCATAGAGGGATTCCGCATCCCGCGATTCGATTACCGCTTCCGGATCCGTATCGCAGAACAGTGCAATCTTTCTTTTGACATCCATGGAAAGCGGACGTTCCGTCCGGCAGATGATCACATGGGGGGTTATTCCGATACTGCGAAGCTCTTTCACCGAATGTTGGGTAGGCTTGGTCTTGATCTCCCCTGCTTTCCCCAAATACGGAATCAGTGTAACGTGGATATACATTACATTGCTACGGCCCACATCCGTCTTGATCTGCCGGATCGCCTCCAGAAACGGAAGGCTTTCGATATCACCCACGGTTCCGCCTATCTCGGTGATTACCACATCCGCAGTCTCTCCCGCAAGGAACACTCGCTCCTTGATCTCATTGGTGATGTGGGGGATTACTTGTACGGTGCCGCCCAAGTAGTCGCCCCGACGCTCTTTCTGGATTACAGACCAGTAAATTTTGCCGGTCGTGACATTGTTGTTTTTGGACAGGTTAATATCGATAAACCGTTCATAGTGACCCAGATCCAGATCCGTCTCTGCGCCGTCGTCGGTGACAAAGACCTCGCCATGCTGGTAGGGACTCATCGTCCCCGGGTCAACATTTATGTAAGGATCGAATTTTTGAATGGTAACACGCAAGCCCCTGTTCTTTAGAAGCCGTCCGAGAGAGGCCGCCGTGATGCCTTTGCCCAAAGAAGATACGACACCGCCCGTTACGAATATATACTTCGCCATTTGATTGCCCCCAAACTTATGATGTCTATCTCTGCATCTGCCAAATCACAAAAAAAAACTAAAAAGCCGCCATTCAGGAGTTGCCTGGACCCCTCGGCTTTTTTAGTTTTCCGAACGTACTCTATCCTCATGTATCTTAACGTTGCAATAGGAGCCTGTCAAGGGCACAGACTCCTATTTTTATTAATAATCTTCGTCTTCTTCCTCGACGATCTCTTCCTCTTCTTCGTTCATCTCGTCGTCAAATTCCTCCAGCTCTTCGTCAACCTCATCCACTTCTTCATATTCGAGATCTTCCTCATCGTCAAGAGAGACGTAATCCAGGCCCTCTCCTTCTTCCAACTCGTCCTCGAGGTACAGAGCTTCATCTTCTTCTTCTTCAAAATCATCGTCGTCCCGGAGAATAAACTTCTTGCCAACAACCGTTTTCTCGGCTGTCTTGTCGACTGGATACCAACGTTTGAGCCCCCAGGTATTGTTCCCAATGGAGAGAAATCTGCCGTCAATATTGAGCTCCGTGTACAGAATCGCGATGACCGATTGAATCTCTTCTTCGGATAACCCGCGAATATTGGCCACTGCCTGCAACAGATCCCGATAATAAAAAGGTTTGTTAGCTTCTTTCAGAACTTCATAGGCAATATCCACAAGCGGCATTTCCCTGGCTTGCTCGACACTGATCT